>JAZRFY010000005.1:0-57864 GCA_045643885.1 Eubacteriales bacterium
TGCGCTCGTTCCGGTATCCTCACTGAACTTCGTAAGAGAGAACACTACGAAAAGCCCAGTGTTAAGCGCAAGAAGAAGTCAGAGGCTGCAAGAAAGCGCAAATACAAATAATATTTGTTAATAACAAAAATGGAGATGTGAATTTCACATCTCCTTTTGTTTTTCTATTGCTTTGATTTGCTCTGTAAACGAGGTGATTTCGTTAAAGAATGCCGATTGATCAAGGTGTGCAAATTTAGGTGAATCTGCCACTTGTGAGCTTTTTTTGATGAAGGATGGAATCATCTCCTCGTTAAGCTTCATAAGTATTGCAAGAATTGAGTTGGCTTTTTCCTTATTTGAGTGAATAATGGAAAGGGAATTTAAAAGCTGATCTTTAATATTTTCAATCTTTGCACCATGTTTTTCATCTTTATCGAGTGCTGCAACGTAGGGAAGAAGCTCGGCATATTTTTTTGACACCTCATCATCTTTTTCGTCAAGAGCATTTACATATTTCACAATCACGCACGCGTCGTTGTAAAGTTCTCTTTGCACATCCTTCAATGAATTTACAAGAGAAAAATAGGACGGAACAAGCTCGTTTATTTTCTCCTTTGCAAGCGACTGATTAAAAAATCCGTTTCCTTTTCTAAAATTTAATATTTCATCGCATATAGAGAGAGCTTTATCAAGCGCTGCCTTGTGATTAAAATTCACATTTAATGAGGGGATGGAAATATCGGTATCGATTTCGAGTGTAACAAAGCTTGCTGATTTTAGCTCGAGATATTTTTCATATTGCTTTTTTGAAAACGTTAAAATGATATCGTCCATATGTCCTCCTTTAAAAGTATATATCTAATTATAATAAAAAACCCGACTGTAGTCAAGTCGGGTTTTTTGATTTTTTAGGTAAACTTATTTGATTTCAACGTTTACCTTTTTGCCGCAGTTAGCAGATGCTGCCTTTATCACAGATCTGATAGCCTTGGCGATCTTTCCGTTTTTGCCGATAACCATTCCCATGTCTTCGGGTGCAACATTAAGCGAAAGAGTAATGCTGCGTTCGTCTTCAGAAAGGATAACGGTAACCTCATCGGGATTGTCGACAATTGCTTTGGCAATGTCGGTCAAAGTTTGCTTCAAATCCGTCATCGTTATCTCCTGCCTTTAATTAGTCAACGATGTTGCTCTTCTTAAGCAAGGATTTAACTGTGTCTGTAGGCTGAGCGCCGTTAGCAATCCACTTCTTAGCCTTATCAGCGTCAATCTTGATCTCAGCGGGCTCTGTGATAGGATTGTAGTAACCGATTTCTTCGATGAAACGGCCATCTCTGGGGTAGCGGCTGTCTGCAACAACTACACGGTAGAAGGGAGCCTTCTTTGCGCCCATTCTTCTAAGTCTGATTTTTACTGCCATGATATTATTCCTCCAAGAATAAAAATTATTGATAAAATTATTTTATAAAAAAGCCACAAGTTTAAAAGGGCAATTTCATTCCACGTTTGCCTCCAAAGCCCATGCGCTTAAGCTTTTTGGGATCGGAGAATTGCTTCATCATCTTTTTCATGCTTTCGAACTGACGAAGAAGCTTATTTACCTCTTCAACAGACGTACCGCTACCCTTAGCGATTCTCTGTTTTCTTGAGGAGTTGATTATTTCGGGGTTAACTCGTTCTTCCATAGTCATAGAACGAATTATAGCCTCCATATGAGCCATAGCCTTTTCATCCACCTTAACGTCCTTCATGGCCGCTCCACCCATACCGGGCATCATGCTGAGCATTTGTTCAACGCCACCCATGTTGCGAAGTTGCTGGAACTGATCAAGGAAGTCGTCAAGTGTAAACTTTTGTTGGCGGATCTTTTGTTCAAGCTCGGCACTCTTCTTTTCGTCATAGGCCTCCTGAGCCTTTTCAATAAGTGAGAGCACGTCACCCATACCAAGGATTCGTGACGCCATACGTTCGGGATGGAAAGGTTCTATAGTATCGAGCTTTTCGCCCGTACCTATAAATTTGATTGGCTTGCCGGTAACGTGCTTGATGGAAAGCGCCGCACCGCCTCTTGTATCGCCGTCAAGCTTTGTGAGGACGACACCTGTGATGTCGAGAAGCTCGTTAAAGGTCTCAGCAACGTTAACAGCATCCTGACCGATCATCGCGTCTACTGTGAGAAGGATTTCGGTGGGCTTTGTTTCCGCCTTGATGGACTTAAGCTCGTCCATAAGCTCCTCGTCAATGTGGAGACGACCTGCAGTATCGATAAATACCATATCGTAACCCTTAAGCTTTGCATATTCAACGCCTTCTTTTGCTATGGTAACGGGATTAACCTTATCACCCATAGTGAAAACGGGAATATCGAGCTTTTCACCAACTATTTGAAGCTGCTTGATAGCTGCGGGACGATAGATGTCACACGCTACCAAAAGGGGACGCTTGCCCTGCTTTTTATAAAGACCTGCGAGCTTACCTGCATGGGTAGTCTTACCTGCACCCTGAAGACCGACCATCATAATAACTGTCGGAGGGGCAGAGGAAATAGTCAACTTTGACTGTGTTCCTCCCATAAGGTTTATAAGCTCTTCATTAACTATTTTAACGATCTGCTGCGCAGGAAGAAGGGACTCAAGAACCTCAGCACCAACTGCACGCTCTGAAACTGTGTTTACAAAGCTTTTAACAACCTTGAAGTTAACGTCAGCTTCAAGGAGTGCGAGCTTGATCTCTCTCATTCCAGCTTTAACATCCTCGGGGGTGAGCTTGCCTTTGTTTCTGAATTTTTTAAACGCGTTTGTGAGCTTGTCACTTAAGCTTTGAAACATATTCAAACCTCCTGAATGTATTATTTAATTATTTTTGCTATCTCCTCGATTTCGACCTTGATCTCTTCGGGGAGGGAAGCAGTGCCTGATATTTTCAACATATTATCAGAGTGGCGACGAAGAGCGCTCATCTTTTGTGCAAGACCAAGCTTTTCTTCAAGAAAGAAGATTTCCTCTTCAGCCTTTTTAATAAGATCTCTTACACCCTGACGGGAAATGCCAATCTGCTCTGCAATTTCTGCAAGAGATAGGTCCTCGTTATAATACATATCAAGAACCTCTTTTTTACGCTCGGTCAAAACCTCACCGTAAAAATCGAGAAGATATGCTTTTTTTAAGTCCTTTTCAAACATAGACAACTCCCTAAAATTATGTGTAAAGCAAAACACTTTACACATTATAGCACACAAGCTATTTCTTGTCAATAGCTTTTTTGATTTTTTATTAAAAATTATATATAAATATATATATAAGTAAAAAGATACAAAATATTAATAATAAAATTTCTATAATCCATTGAAAAATAAAGAAAAATAGTGTAAAATATATCTAAATATACATATTGAAAGAGATTATTTTAATGACTGATATAAAGTATACGGTAAACAGTGACCGTATAAGTGTTTTCAAATACGATACGGATAAATTTAAAAGTGAAAATATCTCGGTCTATTTTGAAGTGCCTACCTGCAAAGAAAAGTCGGTTGCGAGATCACTTCTTCTTTCGGTGCTTAAGAGGGGAACGAAAAAATACCCATCTCAAAAGCTCATAAACGAAAGGCTTGATGATCTTTATGCAACGCTTGTCAACCTCAAAAATCAGAAATTTGAGGACGTGCAGCTCCTTGGTATTTCGGCGGATATTATTTATTCCTCATATACCGACGAGGCAGAGGATCTTCTTCCTTCGGTTCTCGAGGTGATTGCGGAGATGCTCTTTAATCCCGTTATTGACGAGAAGACGGGAATGCTTTCTGAGGAGTATCTTCAAAGCGAAAAGGAAAATTACAAGAGTATAATTCTTTCTCAGATAAACGAGCCAAGAACCTATGCGGCTATCAGATGCAGGGAAGAGATGTTTTCATCTCTTGGTATTGTGGACAGACTTGAGACCATGTGTGAAAGAATCGATAATACCACGATGGAGGATATATACGATTGCTATCGCGAGATAAAAGAGAATGCAAGGATACTTGTTTTCTACGTTGGTAAGAGAAGCGACAAGGATTTGTCAACTCATATTGTCAACACTTTTTCGGGTGACGAAAGATCCGTTATAAAGAATGAGTGCAAGTCGGTTAAGCTCCTTGAAAATCTTCCGGGTCCCAACGTTATAATCGAGGATTCGGGCGTTTCCCAGAGCAGACTCGTTATGGGCTTTAACTGTATGACCACGTGGAAGGATGAGGATTATTGCGCAATGCTTCTTTGCAATGAGATACTTGGTGCATCCCCCATCTCAAAGCTTATGATGAATGTAAGAGAAAAGCTTTCTCTTTGCTATGAATGCTCATCGGTATACAACAGTGCAAGAGGTGCGATATTCGTGACCACCGGTATTGATTGTGAAAACTATGATTTAGCAAAAAATGCGATAATTTCGCAGATGGACGATATCAAAAACGGCAAGGTGAGTGAAGAAGAGCTTAGTGCCGCAAAAAAATCGATTTATAACGTTTATTCATCGGTTGCAGATTCTCCTGATGCGATAGAGAGATTCTATCTTGGAAGAATTGTAAATGAGATTGATGTTGATATCGACGGATTTTTGGCAGCTATGAATGCACTCACGCTTGACGACGTTGTTCGTGCAGCAAAAAATACGGAGCTCCACACGGTTTATTTCTTGCGTGGGGACGGAAGTGAGGAGGATTCTTACGATGAGTAGATTTTCTGTGTTCACCGACGAAAAGCTCTGTGAAAAATATTATTATCTTAAGCACGAAAGTGGACTTGACATTTTTGTGTTTCCAAAGAAAATGAAGCTTAAGACTGCTTATCTTGGAGTTAAGCTCGGTTCTGTTTATGAGGAAGACGCGTTGGTTGACGGAGTGATAAAATCATATCCTGCAGGTATTGCTCACTTCCTTGAGCATAAGCTTTTCTCAAGTGAGGACGGAGTTGATGCGGCGGCAGCTCTTGCTTCTTACGGTGCAGATGCAAATGCATACACCTCAAATAATAAGACGGTTTATATGTTCTCTTGCACCGAAAATTTCGATAAAGCACTTTATGGACTTATCGATTTCGTATACGATCCCTATTTCACAAAGGAAAACGTTGAAAGTGAAAAGGGAATCATTACGCAGGAGATAAAGATGTGTCTTGATAGCCCGTATGACGTGGTTTCGCAAAATCTTCTTTTCGCAATGTATGGAGATTGCAAGCTTTCTACCGACGTGCTTGGCACCGAGGAAACAATAGATAAAATCACGGATAATGCACTCTATGATTGCTATGATGCATTTTACCGGTATTCAAATATGGCACTCGTTGTGTCGGGTGACGTGGATGAGAATGAGGTACTGAGAGTTGTGGATATGGCTCTTCCTAAAAAAGAGAGCTTGTCTGCCCCCGTGCTTCCTAAGGTGTTGCACAAGTCCGAGGTTGAAATGCCATATATCGAAAAGGTGATGGGTGTAAGTATGCCTGTTTTTGAGATAGGAATCAAGGATGCTATGCCAAGTGACGACGTAAGAGAAAGACTTAAACGCGACGTGGCAATGACAATACTTGATGAGATCATTTTCTCACGAGCAGGGGAGCTTTACAACGAGCTTTTTGAGGGCGGATATATCAATGAGTCCTATTCTTACGGATATTCCATCAATCGCGACACTGCGTTCCATTCGATATATGCCGAGGGTGAAAATCCCGCTCTTGTGCTTGAAAAGGTGAAAAAGCACGTAAACTCGGCTATACAAAACGGCATCAGCAAGAAAGATTTCTTGAGATGCAAGCGAGTTATGATTGCAGAGTTTGTAAGGGATTTCGACTCTGTTTTCGATATAGCTAATGCTATTTTGAATTTCAATTTTGAGGGTATTGATATTTTTGAATATAGAAAAATAATCGAGGATATTACGTTTGAGGACGTTTGCAAATGCCTGGAGGATTCATTTAATGATGAGCGCTTTGCGCTTTCAGTAATAAAAAACGTTTAAACACAAACTTGGAGGTTTAATATGACAGGTACATTCGAACTTTCTTTTCCCGGTCTTGGGTGGCTGGAAATGACGATAAATAGTATTGCATTTACCATTGGTGAAAACTTTACGGTAATGTGGTACGGAATCATGATAGCTATCGGTATGCTTTTAGCTATCACATATGCATCATGGAGATGCAAGCAGATGGGCATCAAGGTTGATGACCTTATGGATATTGCTATCTACACCATCTTTTTCGGTGTTGTGGGTGCAAGACTTTATTACGTAGTATTTGATGATAGAGGCAGCTTTAAAACCTTTATGGATATCATCAATATCAGAAGAGGCGGACTTGCTATCTACGGTGGTATCATTTTCGGTGCACTTACAATTGCTATAGTTTGTCTTATCAAGAAAATCAGCTGGAGAAAGCTCTTTGACTGCGCAGCACCTGGCGTTATGATTGCACAGGCTATGGGTCGTTGGGGTAACTTTTTTAACGGAGAAGCCTACGGTGGAGTTACAGACCTTCCTTGGCGTATGTGCTCTGATAAGTTTGTTACCGAGCTTAAGAAAAATACAAACATAGTTTTGACAGATGAGCAGCTTGTAGGCTTGCAGGATGGCTCTCTCGGCGTTCATCCCACTTTCCTTTACGAATCACTTTGGAACATTCTTGGCTTTGTTATCATCAATCTTTTGTTCAAAAAGAAAAAGTTTGACGGTCAGATCGCTCTTTACTATTTTGCTTGGTACGGATTTGGAAGAATGTTTATCGAAGGACTCAGAACCGACTCTCTCTATATCCCCGGAACGGGCATCAGAGTTTCTCAGTTCCTTGGCTTCCTTCTTTTTGCTCTTGCAACTGCACTTATCATTTACGGTCTTGTTATGACTAATAAAAAGGAGAAGGCTCTTGCATCTGCAAACGGTAACTCCGTAGTAAACAACGAGGTTGAAAACGAAGAGATATCCACAAATGAAGAGGCAACCGAAGGCGTTGAGTCTTCTGCTGACGAGGAAGAAAATGGCTAATATAATTGACGGAAAGGCAATATCTGCTCAGGTAAGAGAAGAGATTGCTAAGAAGGTTATTTCCTATAATGAAAGAACGGGCAAGCGTCCCGGACTTGCCGTGGTGATAGTGGGAGAAAACCCTGCCTCACAGGTATATGTGCGCAACAAGAAAAAGGCTTGCGAGCAGGTTGGCTTTAATTCATGGGTATATGAGATGCCCGAGGCAACAACTCAGGACGAATTGAATGCACTTATCGACAAGCTCAACCTGGATGAGTCCGTTCACGGTATTTTGGTTCAGCTTCCACTCCCAAAGCATCTTGATGAGGAGCAGGTCATCCTCAGAATAAATCCCGAAAAGGACGTGGATGCATTCCACCCCTATAACGTGGGTAGAATCACTATCGGAAATCCCCAATTTTTGCCTTGCACACCTGCAGGCATTATGGAGCTTTTAGCCCGTTCCGGCATTGAGATTTCGGGTAAGGAATGCGTGGTCATCGGAAGATCCAACATAGTTGGAAAGCCTATGGCGCTCCTTCTTATTTCACAAAACGGAACTGTGACTGTTTGCCACAGCAAAACAAAAAATCTCAAAGAAACTTGCAAGAGAGCGGATATTTTGGTAGTTGCAATCGGCAAGGCGGATTTTGTTACTGCTGATATGGTAAAGGAAGGTGCCGTTGTTATCGACGTTGGAATGAATAGAAATGCAGAAGGAAAGCTTACAGGTGACGTTGACTATGCATCAGTAAGTGAGGTGGCATCATATATCACACCCGTTCCCGGTGGCGTTGGACCTATGACAATCACTATGCTTTTGCAGAACACGCTCGTTGCTGCTGAATCTGATCAGGTATAATAATATGAAGATAATTGACATTTCTCAAGAGGTTCTTTCTTGTAAAACCTATGAGGGAGATCCCGTGCCTTGTGGTAAAAAAATAATGGATATGAAAAACGGAGAGGTTTATAATCTCTCCGTATTCTCCATGTGCGCACACAACGGAACGCATATAGATGCGCCCCTCCATTTCATCGAAAACGGAGAGGGAATTGATAAAATGAAGCTTGAGTATTTTGTTGGAGAATGCTTCGTTTGCTTCCATAATGGTGACGTAAGTGGAGATGATGCCCATAAAATACTTGAAAAATCAAGAGAATTTGGGGCTGATAAAAGAATACTTATCGGTGGAGATGCTACTGTTACAAAGGAAGCTGCAGAGGTGTTTGCGAGTGCAAAAATCTTGCTTCTCGGCAACGAATCTCAAAGTGTTGGACCGCCTGAATCACCTATGGAGGTGCATAAAATTTTGCTTTCAAACGGTGTTGCTTTGCTTGAGGGAATAGTGCTTTCAAAGGTTTGTGAGGGTAAATATTTTCTTAATTGTGCGCCACTTAATTTGCAGGATTTTGAGGGTTCTCCATGCCGAGCAATACTGATTTCTGAAGAAAAATAAATCGGTTTTAAAAAGTTAACAAATTAAATAAAAAAAGCAGAAAGAAAATGACTTCTTTCTGCTTTTTTTGCGCTTATTTTCGGGTGTGTGAGAATGGGAAATGCTCTGAGTTTTAAGGCTAAAAAGGGAAATGCCCCCACTTTTCTTTTCAAAACGCTTTGAAAGGAGGAAAAAGTGAGAAAAAATTCAGAATTTATGGGCAGACGCAGGATTTTGGGTGAAAAAGTGTGGATTTAACTATTTGTAAATGATTTGTTTACAAAAAATTAATAAAAATTTGGGGTATTTTTTGAAAAAAACTCTTGCATTTTTAGAGTGTATATAGTATAATGGTGATGCGTCGTGGAGCAAAATCCCACAAAAGTGTATAAAAGTGGTGAAAATCCCGAATTTAACAGAAAGGAGCTTGGGAATGTTAGCAAGTTGTTTCAAGCATAACGTTGATACAAAAAACCGTCTTTTCGTGCCTTCAAAGTACAGAGAAGAGCTTGGTGAAACATTTATCGTTTCGCAGAGCATCAGAGGAAATTACCTCAAGATATATTCCCACAAGGAATGGGAAAAATACATAGAGCCCATCAAGCTCCTCCCCAGAAAGACCAGTGAAGAGGTTCTTCGCTTCCTCATTGGTAATTCGATCGAGGTTTCTCCTGACGGACAGGGAAGAATCATTCTTCCTTCCACAATGCTTCAGTTTGCATCCATCACCAAGGGAACTGTGATTATCGGTTGTGGTGATTATGCGGAAATCTGGGCAGAAGAGTCCTATGAAAACAATCAGGCAGAGCAGGATATGGAAGCACTTCGTGCAGCTCTTGAAGATTGCGGACTTTAATTTTTAACCTATGAGTGAGTTTTCACATTTCTCGGTGCTTCTTAACGAGTGCATCGAAAATCTTGATATAAAGCCCGACGGCATTTATGTCGACGGCACTGCAGGCGGTGCAGGACATTCGTCAAAGATCGCCGAAAAGCTTGAGGGTGGACTTCTCATTCCGATAGATCAGGATGAGGATGCCATCAAGGTGGTTACTCAAAGACTTGCTTCATTCGGAGAAAGAGTCAAGGTGGTAAGAGATAACTTCTCAAATCTCAGAGGAGTGCTTGAGAGTCTTGGTATAGAAAAAATCGACGGTCTTCTTTTGGACCTTGGCGTTTCTTCTTATCAGCTCGATACGGCGGAGCGTGGATTTTCCTATATGGCGAATGCACCCCTTGATATGAGAATGGATAACAGAGCACATCGCTCTGCTTACACAGTGATCAATGAATATTCTGCAGATGAGCTTAAAAAGATCATCTACGATTTCGGTGAAGAAAGATTTGCTCCGAAAATCGTTGCGGGAATAATTAAGGCAAGAGAGAATTCTCCTGTTAAGACAACCGGAGAGCTTGTTGAGATAATCAAAAAATCGATTCCTTCATTTGCCAGAAAGGAAGAGCTCAGCTCTGTTAAAAGAGTTTTCCAGGCGGTGAGAATCGAAGTCAACAAGGAGCTTGACGTTATCGCACCCACTATTGAGGCTGCGGTTAATTTGATGAATCCCGGCGGAAGAATAGTGATAATCACCTTCCATAGCCTTGAAGATAGAATTGTTAAACAAACATTTGCTTCACTTGCAAGTGGATGTGATTGTCCGAAGGATTTTCCCGTATGTGTATGCGGCAAAAAGCCTAAGGTAAAGATAATAACTAAAAAGCCCATACTTCCAAGTGATGCAGAGCTTGCGGTAAACAGCCGATCCAAGAGTGCAAAGCTTAGAGTGGCAGAAAAGATATAACCGATGAAAAACGAAAAGAATGATGTAACAAGAAAGCTTGTGTCCGATTTTAAGGCGCTTATCAAAAAGGCTATCGAGATATGGATACCTATCGAAGAAAGACATGAGGAAAATATTGTTGAGGGTGCAAAAATAAAGATTCCCAAGACGGTCATTCTTTCAATATTGTCGATAACGGTCGCACTCCTTATGATAGTCACCTCGGCAGTCCTTTTATGGTCTGCACAAAACGAGCGCAGTGAACTTAAGGATGAGATAGAAAGCCTCGATTTTCAAATTGCTGAGCTTAATACTCAGTTGAACAAGAAAAATGAGGGAATCGATATTGAGTTTTATGCAGAGGAAGTGCTTGGCATGATAAATCAGGAGCATGTCAGTGCAGAATATATAAACAGTAACAAAACAGACGGAGTTGAGAAGCAGGAAAACGAAAAGGCTTCATTAACTTCTCTCATAGAATGGATTCTTCAAAACCTGAGATGAGGAATCATAAACCTTGCCTTCTCTGAATAAGATGAAGAAGGCAGATTTCTTTCCATTTGCCACACTTGAAAAACGGTGAAGAGCAAGCCGAACGTCTTTCGTGGAGGTTAGACGAGCGGCACGGAGCAAAAGCAACGGCCCATTTGCTTGAATCCGGCTCTCACCGTTTATTTTTCGTAATTAGATTATGGAAGGGAAGATGGTAAATAAGAAATAGGAGCGTGATGAAATGAATAATATGTCAATAAGTCACGATAGATTGAAAAGAGCAACCATAGTTCTTGTCGTAATATTGCTTGTCTTTGCAATACTTCTCGGCAGAATTTTTTGGATACAAACAGTCGATTTTGATAGATATCTTCAAAAGGTAATCGATCAGATGACTACGCAGTCAACGGTTTCTGCCGACAGAGGTACTATTTACGACAGAAACGGAAACGTTCTTGCAACGAATATTACGACTTATCGAGTTTTTATAGATCCTGCATCGATACTTGAAAATCAAACTGAATCGAACAAAAAGGGAAAGAACGTAAATTATGCAGAGCATATTTCGGACGGACTTTCTTCAATACTTGGCCTTTCCTACAGTGAGATTCTGACAAAAGCCAATCAGACCAAGTATTATGATAGAACGATCTTGAAAAACGTAACGGATGAAAAGGCCGACGAGGTAAGAAAATTTATTGACGATAACGACTATCACAATATGATCTACCTTGAGGCAATAAGCACAAGATATTATCCAAACTCTTCGCTTGGCTCATCGGTAATAGGATTTACCAATGCGGACGGTGACGGAATTTACGGTCTTGAGGCTCAGTATGACGAGATACTTGCGGGAAGTGACGGCTACTACGTTACTGCGCGCGACTCATACGGAAACGAGATGCCCTATGAATATGAAAGCTATATTCCCGCTCAGAACGGTGGGAATCTTACAACCACTATAGATGCCTACATTCAAAATGCACTTGAGGAGCAGCTCCTTGCAACAGTTGCTGAATGTGGAGCGCAAAACAGAGCGTGTGGAATCGTGGTCGACGTTGAAACAGGAGCTATCCTTGCGATGGCAACAGTTCCCGGTTTCGACCTTAACGATCCTTGGACGCTTAATGAATATTACTCACAGTTTCTCATAGACGACGGTCTTGTGGAGGGGACCGACGAATATGAGACAACAAGACAAAAATACCTTCTTGATATGTGGAGAAATAAGGCAGTTTCCGACTCCTATATTCCGGGTTCAACATTCAAGGTGGTATCTTCTTCAATGGCGTTGACTGAAAACGTTGTAAAGCTTAAGGGTGATGACGTTTTTTGCGGTGGTTCGCTCCACCTTTACGGTCACACCATTCACTGTCACGTTTTGTCGGGACACGGAACTCTTACCTTTGCTGAGGGACTTGTTCAATCCTGCAACGTATGGTTTATGACAGTAGGAGAAAGACTTGGAATTGATAGATTCTATAATTATTTCGAGGCATTTGGTTATCTCGAGAAAACAGGAATCGACCTTCCCGGTGAAGGAAACAGTGTTATTAAGACAGAAAACGATATGACGGATCTTGACCTTGCAATCTATGCATTCGGTCAGAACTTCAATATTACACCTATACAGCATATGATGGCGATAGCTTCCGTTGCAAACGGAGGATATCTTCTTAAGCCATATCTTGTAGAACAAATTACAGATAACGACGGCAACGTTACTTATCAGCACGAAACGGTGGTTAAGCGCCAGGTAATAAGCGCAGACGTTTGCGAGCAGCTTGGAATCATCCTTGAAGAGGGTGTTTCGGGTGACGGCGGTGCTAAAAACGTTTACGTAGCGGGATATAAGATAGCTGCTAAAACGGGAACAAGTGAAAAGAAGGGAACAGAGATAAGGGTTGAAAACGTTGAGCCCTATATTTGCTCCTGTATTGCATTTGCTCCTGCAGACGATCCTAAGATAGCAATTCTTATCATGGTCGACGAACCGAGCCGCGGTGTTCTTTACGGAAGCGTTATTGCAGCTCCTTATATGGGTGCTCTTATGGAAACCATATTGCCCTATATCGGAGTTGAAAAGGACGTATCACAGGACAACAGTGTTAAGGTTCCTTGGCTTACGGGTATGACTCTTGAAGAGGCAGTTGCTCAGGCAGAGGCATTTGATTATGAGATCATAATCAAGGGTAACGGAAATTACGTTAACTCACAGTCTCCCAAGGGCAGCTCGGTGATTGACAGAACAAACAAAATTATTACTTTGTATACAGGTGACGCGACCGAAGAGGAAACTGTCACAGTTCCCGACCTTTTAGGAAAGGGAGCGTATGCAGCAAATCAAATGCTTGCGAATGCAAAGCTTAACGTTTGCATTGCGGGTACTGATAACTATATGAGCGGTGGAGGAGCCGTTGTGGTTCAGCAATCAATCCCTGCAGGAACAAAGGTTGCGCCCGGAACGGTTGTTACAGTTACGTTCAGATATCTCGATCCCGACGAGAGCTTTGATACCGACTAAATGAATAAAAGGAAGTTTAAATGGCATTTCATTTATGGAGGGCTTATGAAACTTCTTGATATTCTGAAAAAAGCAAAAATCGATTGTCCTTCCCACCTTATCGACGTTGAGGTTGAGGGAATCACCTCTAGGTCGGAGGACGTGAGAGAGGGCTTTGTCTTTGTGTGCCTTAAGGGAACAAAGACTGACGGACACAGTTATATTGGCAAGGCTTTAGAGCAAGGGGCTTGTGCAATTGTGATTGAGGACGAAAAATATATCGGCTATAACACGGTCAGCACCGAAAGTACGCGAAAAGCTCTTTCCAATATGCTTGACGCGTTTTATGGAGAGCCTTCAAAAAGGCTTAACTTTATAGCCGTGACGGGAACGAACGGAAAAACGAGCGTTGCCGAAATGATAAAATGCATTCTGGTTAAAAGCAATATATCCTGCGAGGTCATTGGAACTTTAGATCACTTGTCCTTTCCTAAAGCTTCGAATGCCTTGCAGACACATCTCACAACTCCGGATCCTGAGGAGCTATATCCAATGCTTCTTAGGATCGCGGAGAGCGGAGCTTCCTTTGTGATTATGGAGGCAAGCTCGCATGCCTTAAAGCTTAAAAAGCTTGAGCCGATTAAATTTGAAATCGGAATTTTTACAAATCTTACTGAAGATCATCTTGATTTTCATAAAACTATGGAAGATTATTTCAAATCAAAGCTTGAGTTATTTAATAAGTGCAGACTTGGAATAATAAATATCGACGGTGAATACGGCAAACGGATAATTAACGAAGCGCCGTGCATGATAAAAACGTGCTCCATGCACGAAAATGCCGATTATACTGCAAAGAATAT
Source organism: Eubacteriales bacterium (assembly GCA_045643885.1). Lineage (GTDB taxonomy): Bacteria > Bacillota > Clostridia > Oscillospirales > CAG-272 > RGIG4608. The sequence goes on from JAZRFY010000005.1 coordinate 14,055, forward strand.
CAATGAGCATTATGAAAAAGGCTCGGGATATACTTTAACGTACGGCACAAAAGCGCTTGACATCGAGATTAAGATGCCCGGCAAATTTTCAATTTTGAATTCAATGCAGGCGTGCGCTTGTGCGCTTGAATTAAATATAGATAACGAAATCATAAAACAAACTCTTAAGGAATTTTCGGGAGCTTCCGGAAGGCTTGAAAAAATAGATTTTTTCAAGGAATACGGAATCAGTGTGTTCATTGATTATGCTCACACGCCCGATGCACTTTCAAAGCTTATTGATACTGCAGCTTCCTTTAAGAAAAACGGTGGAAAAATTATTCTCGTTTTTGGATGCGGTGGCAACAGAGAAAAGGAAAAGCGCGCCAAAATGGGAGAGATAGCTGCCAAAAATTCATTTCTTGCCATCGTTACAAACGATAATCCAAGAAACGAAAATCCAATGGATATCATAAACGATATCGTTTCGGGCATGAAGGGTTATTCGAATTATGCCGTCATCCCGGATAGAAGAAAGGCAATTGCATATGCGATTGCGACTGCTAAGCACGACGATATAGTTTTGCTTGCGGGTAAAGGACACGAAAAATATGAAATCAACGCCCTGGGCACATCCCCCTTTGATGAAAGGGAGGTGCTAAGGGAGATATATAAAAACTACAAGGAGGAATGAATTATGAAGATTAAGCTCGGTCTAGGACGTCTTACTGCCGATAAAGTAGCATCCATCTGTGGCGGTACTCTCTATACGGTTGCTTGTGAAAACAAGGTTCTTTTCGAAACAGTCTGCACGGACTCAAGAGAAGCAGACAACACGTCTATGTTCGTTGCCATTCGTGGTGAAAGAGTGGACGGACATTCATTCATTTCCAACGTAGTTAAGCAGGGATGCCGTTGTGTAATTGCAGAAAGAGTACCCCTTGACGTTAAGGGTGTGGCTGTTATCTTGGTTCAGGATTCAATTCGCGCTATCCGTGATATTGCTGAATACGTAAAGAGCCAGGTGAACATCAAAACTGTTGCAGTTACAGGCTCAGTTGGTAAGACAACAACAAAGGAATTCATCTCTGCAGTCCTTGATAGAAAATATTCTCTTTATAAGACAAATGGGAATTTCAACTCCACCATCGGAATGCCTATGAGTATGCTTGAGCTTACTCAGAGAAACGATGCTGCAGTATTTGAAATGGGTATGAGCGGTCTTGGAGAGATTGAATATATGAGTGAGGCGGCAAAGCCCGACCTTGCCGTTATCACAAACATCGGCTCTTCACATCTTGAGGCACTTGGCTCAAGAGAGAATATTTGCCGTGCAAAAATGGAGATTACTGCAGGTCTTAGGGACGGTGGCACACTCTTCTTAAACGGTGACGAGCCCTTGCTCGTAGGACACGAAAGTGAAAGATATAACGTTCTTTATTTTGGTGTTAAGAATGAAGAATGTGATTACTTTGCAAGTAATATAAGAAATACTGAAAGAGGTCTTATCTTTGATATGAGAAGCCCTCTTGGTGAATATAAAAACATTGAGATTAATGTTGCAGGTGCACACAACGTGTATAATGCAATGGCAGCTTTCTCAATCGGTCTTAAGATGGATATGGCTGAGGCGGATATTCGTGCAGGTCTTCTCGACTACGTTCCTGCCGGAATGCGCCAGAACATCTATTCAGTTGCCGGAGTTACAGTTATTGAGGACTGCTATAATGCAAGTCCCGAGTCAATGAGTGCAGCTATCAACGTGCTTGGAGACACAGCAAAGGCCAAGGGGGGCAGAATGATTGCACTTCTTGGTGATATGAGAGAGCTTGGCACAACCTCAGCCTCTCTTCATGCAAGTGTGGGTTCATATCTTGCGGAAAAGAATGCTGATTATCTCTTTACTTACGGTGAGCTTTCATCAGCAAATCTTGCGGACGGAGCAGTTAAGAGTGGTATGAAGGAAAATCAGATTTTCAGAAATGCTGTGACTGATCCCGAAACAGTTGGAAACAAGCTTCTTTCCGTTCTCAAGGCAGGAGACGTGCTTTTGGTAAAGGCAAGTCGTGGCCTTAAGGCAGAAGACGTATTGAATTACGTTAAAGCTCAGCTTGTGTAATAAATAGAGGTACAGTGTTATGATTATTGAGATTATTTCGGTCGCAGTTGCGGTATTCGTTTTGACCGTGATTCTTGAAAAATTCATAATTCCGATATTGACAAGCCACAAGGTAGGTCAGCAGATTCTTGAAATCGGACCACGTTGGCACAAGGATAAAGCAGGTACTCCCACGATGGGTGGCATCTGCTTTATTATGGCAATATTGGTAGTTATGACGGGAGTTGTGGTGTATTTTACGATAAGTGGGAATTCTCCCGACCTTATCCCCTTGGCGCTTGCACTTGCGCTTGCCACACTCAACGGTATGATCGGCTTTTTTGACGATTATACAAAGCTTGTAAAAAAACAAAACGAGGGATTTACTGCAAAGCAGAAGATTGCACTTCAGTCCCTTGTGGCAATAATTTATCTTGTAGCGATGCATTTTTCAGGATGCATCAACACAACAATCCGCATTCCTTTTATAGGAGCTACTCTTGAGCTTGGATGGTTCTATTACGTATTTGCATTTATCCTCATTATCGGATTTGTCAACAGTGTAAATCTTACAGACGGTCTTGACGGTCTTGCAAGCTCTGTGACACTTATAGTTGGTATCTTCTTTAGTGTTGCAGCGGTTGCTGTTGAAAGCAGAGTGCTTGGACTTATCGGTGCAGCTACAATCGGTGCAACGGCAGGATTCCTTGTATACAATTTCTATCCTGCAAGAGTATTTATGGGTGACACGGGCTCACTTTTCTTGGGTGGTCTTGTTGTGGGCGCAACGTTTGTGCTTGACGAGCCTATGGTAATCTTCCTTGTTGGTATCATATATCTTGTCGAGGCTATGTCCGATATCATTCAGGTTGGTGTTTTCAAGCTTTCAGGAAGAAAGAAGAGAGTGTTTAAGATGGCTCCCATTCATCACCATTTCGAGCAGTGCGGATGGAGTGAGGTAAAGGTTGTTGCCGTATTTTCACTTGTAACTTTTATCTTCTGCGTGATTGCTTATTTAGGAATTTTTGTGATTATTTAAACGGATGGAGGCAAAGGGTATGACAAATAATAGAAAAAACAATGACCCTAAGACTCCTGACGTAAAAAGCTTAATAAATAAAATTAAAGATTATATGGAGAAGAGGCGTGAGAAGACCTATGCCAATGATGAGGCTTTTCATAAGGCTATCACGCCCGACCATTCTCCCGAAGGGGAGAGTAAAGCAGAAACGGTTATATATAGGAACGGCATTGACGTGCGATTCCTTATTTATGTAATCGTTTTGCTTTGTTTTGGAGCGGTTATGTCTTATAGTGCCAGCTATTTCAATGCTGGTCAAAAGTATGGCGACAGCTCCTATTTTATTATCCGATATATCATTTTTGCAATTGCCGCAATAGCGATTACAATACCCTTTGTTGTATATGCGCGTCCTTGGTTTTGGAAGTGTTTTGGAACGGTTACATATGTTGGCTCAGCACTCCTTCTTATCCTTGTTTTGCTTCCTATTCCCGGAATCAGTGGTGAATTCAACGGAGCGCAGAGATGGATCGATTTGGGATTTGTTACGATTCAGCCCTCTGAGATAGCAAAGACGGGCGTTGTTATGATGTTGGCATTTTATATGTCAAAATATGATAAGGAAATCACCACGCTTAAGAGCGAAAACAGTGATTTTAAGCACGGAGTTTTCTATCCTGCGTGCATCTTTGGATTTATTTGTGGACTTGTAATGCTTGAAAAACACATTTCAGGTCTTATGATCATAGGCATGATTGGTCTTGCAGTTATGTTTATGGGTGGCACAAGAATGAAGTGGATTTTTATGATTCTCGGTGCGATTGCCGTGGCAGGATGCTTGCTCATTCTTGTTTCCGACTATGCTCAGGCGCGTGTTAACACCTGGATAAATATTGATACAGTAGACCCCTTGGGTCCTGCATATCAGACACTTCAGGGATTATATGCCATAGGATCTGGTGGATTCTTTGGCGTGGGACTTGGAAATAGCCGACAAAAATACGGCTACGTTCCCGAGCCTCAGAATGACTTTGTATTTACTATCATCTGCGAGGAGCTTGGATTCTTTGGCGCAGCTATGATAATCATTTTGTTTGCTCTTTTGGTTATCCGTGGATTTAAAATCGCGGCAAGAGCGCCCGATAAATATACTGCATTGCTTGTTTTCGGCTTGACCTTTAAGGTGGCTTTGCAAACGGCAATGAATATTGCAGTTGTAACCAATTCAATGCCAAACACAGGTATCGCGCTTCCTTTCTTTAGCTCAGGCGGTACTGCATTGGCACTTCAGATATTTGAGATGGGAATCATTCTTTCCGTTTCAAGACTCAGCACAGTAAAGAAAAAATAATAAGGCAGGAAAAATATGAGAGTATTAATGACAGGTGGCGGAACAGCAGGGCACATCAATCCTGCACTTGCTATCGCATCTACAATAAAAAAGAATATTCCCAATGCTACCATAGAATTCGTTGGTACTCCGAAGGGACTTGAAAACGTTCTTGTGACCAGGGACGGATATAAGCTTCGTCACGTTAATATTAGAGGTATCAAGCGTTCGCTTTCTCTCGAAAATATCAAGGCAGCTTTTCTTATGATCAGCTCACAGTTTGAAGCTGAAAAGATTATTAAAGAATTTAAGCCCGATATAGTTATTGGTACCGGTGGATATGCTTGTTGGCCCGCTCTTAAGGTGGCTGCAAGAATGGGAATTCCCACTCTTGCTCACGAATCCAATGCAAAGCCCGGTCTTGCTATAAGGGAGCTTCAGGGTTCACTTGATAAGATACTTGTAAATTTCAAGGAAAGCGAAAAATTCATCAACTACAAGGATAAGATTGTTCATGTTGGCAATCCCTTAAGAGGTGGATTTGGTTCTTTCGATCACGATGAGGCAAAGGCAAAGCTTGGAATCGATAAGGATAAGACCTTTATACTTTCTTTTGGTGGAAGCCTTGGCGCTCAGAGAATCAACGAGCTGACCTTTGGATATATGAATACTGTTGCAAAGAACAGAGATGATATTCACCTTGAGCTTTGTACAGGTAAAGATTATTACGTTGATTTTCATAAGGCATTTGTTGATAATGAACTTGATAAATGCTCAAATCTTTCAATGGTTGAGTACATCCACGATATGCCTCTTAAAATGTCTGCAGCAGATATCGTTATTTGTCGTGCAGGTGCTATGACCATATCCGAGATTGCTATGATGAAGAAGGCATGCTTTATCATTCCTTCTCCAAACGTTTCTGATAATCATCAGTTTAATAATGCCAAGGTTCTTGCAGACGCAAATGCAGCCTTTGTGCTTGAAGAGAAGAATATCGATGACAAGGTATTTGCAAATGAAATGGAAAAACTTATTCTTGACGTTGACAGACGTACAACGTATAGCAAGAACGTTGCTGAATTTGCAAATCTTGATGCAAACAAGCTCATATACGATGAGATAATCAAGCTCACTAAAAAATAATATGGAAGAAAAAACTACAAAAAGAGAAGAAGGCTTTAGAGAGCATCGCAAGGAGAGTAAGATAATTTTTGTTGTCGGCGCGATTCTTGTGTTTCTTCTTGCACTCAGTGCGGTAGTATCGCTTATCCTTTTGATGTTTCCTGTAGTGGAGATAGAGGTTACGGGAGATAGCAGATATTCCTATGCCGAGATAATCGAGGCAACGGGAATAAAGAAGGGAGCAAGACTCTACTTTGTAAACGAGGGCAAGGCAGAGAGCAAGGCTTTAGAAAAGCTTTCATATCTTGAAAGCGTTGAGGTGAATTCATATTTCCCCAACCGAGTAAAGATAGAGATAAAGGAATTTGATGATATCTATCTTCTTTATCACGAAAGAGGATACTGCTACGTAAACGGTGATTTTGAAATACTTGAGATAATCGACTCCCCCTCAAGCTTTGAGGAGTTTGGGGCAATATTCGTCAAGCTTGAAAACGAGATTTCGGGTGAGGTTGGCAATACGTACGAGGGTGAGGATGCAGAAAGAGCACTTGAGCTTTGTCAGTACCTTAAGAGTCACGGATTTTATCAGTATCTTAATATCATCGACGTTTCAGCAAAATATAACGTTTCGTTCGTAATGGAAAAGAAATACAAATTTGTTCTCGGTTCAATGAGTGACGTTGAAGAAAAGCTTGATGCTTCCTTCAAGGTGTGCTTTAGTGACGGATTTAAGCGCGATGAAAATTGTGTGATAGATTCCACTGACAAAAAGAGAATAATTTTACGCTATGTAACGGATGAAATTATACGAAACGAATTTGATTTTTGCGAAAATTGATAAAAAACAAATAAATTTTTATAAAAAAACAAAAAAACTCTTGCAAATATCACAAAAATATATTATTATATATGTATAAGCGAACTTATACGAATTTTGTGAAATTTGGAGGACATAAAAATGATTTTTGAACATGACGATAGCATGGGCAGCGGCGTCAACATTAAAGTTATAGGTGTTGGCGGCGGCGGTAATAACGCTGTAAACAGAATGATCAATACAAATATTAAGGGCGTTGAATTCATCGCAATCAATACAGACAGACAGGCTCTCAGAAGAAATGACGCAGCAGTTCAGCTCGTTATCGGTGAAAAGGTAACAAAGGGCTTTGGTGCAGGCGCAAATCCTGAGATCGGCGCTCGTTCTGCAGAAGAGTCTCTTGAAGAAATCAAGGGCATTCTTTCCGGTGCAGATATGTGCTTTGTTACAGCCGGCATGGGTGGTGGCACAGGTACAGGTGCAGCTCCCGTTGTTGCTCGTATTGCTAAGGAAATGGGTATCCTTACAGTAGGTATCGTTACAAAGCCCTTCGCATTTGAAGGCACAAGAAGAATGCATCAGGCAGAGGATGGCATTGCTGCTCTTTCTTCTCACGTTGATGCTCTTGTTGTAATTCCTAACGAAAGACTTAAACAGGTTTCTGATACAAGAATCACACTTGCAAACGCATTCGAGGCAGCTGACGACGTTCTTCGTCGCGGTGTTCAGAGTATTTCTGAGCTTATCGACGTTTCTGCATTCATCAACCTTGACTTTGCAGACGTTACTGCAATCATGAAGGATGCAGGCTATGCACACATGGGTGTTGGTAGTGCAAGAGGTAAGGATAAGGCAGAGCTTGCAGCTAAGGCAGCTATCTCCAGCCCCCTTCTCGAAACATCTATCCAGGGTGCTACAGGTGTTATCATCAATATCACTGCTTCTCCTGACGTTGGACTTCAGGATGTTGATACAGCAGCTTCTATGATTTCTGCAGAGGCTAATGCTAATGCGAACGTAATCTGGGGTGTTGCATTCGATCCCGAGCTTGATGATGAAATGAGAATCACAATCGTTGCTACAGGCTTTGAAAAGAAGTTTGAAGAGCAGGCTCAGAAGATCACTTCCAAGAAGGTAGAGCCCGTTAAGGAAGTAAAGGTTGCTCAGAAGCAGGAAGAAGTTGTTGAAGAAGACAACGGCGAGTTGGATTTCGATGATATCTTCCGAGTTTTCAAGAGATAATTAGTAAATAAAAAATCGCTCCTTTGTGGGAGCGATTTTTTTTGTTTTGACATATAATGAGAATAGCAAAATACAAGGAGAAACGTCTATGGATAACAATACGCTTAATAATCATATATGTCAAAATTCGGTGCGCCATATTGAAAGGGAGTTAAGTGCAAGAGTGGATAGAAATATCGTTGAAAAGGTGCTTGCAAGGAGATTCGAAAACGAGCACCATGAAAATACTGAACCTGCAATGTGCAATTCTTGTGAAAATAAATGCGAAAATGAGCATGGCGGTGATGTCTTTGCTACCAACATTGGAAGGATGGCAGTCCGTAACAACAATTTCAGAGAGAGCATATGGACCGGCAAATATCTTCAGTTGACCTTGATGTCCATCAAAAGAGGGGAAGAGATAGGAATTGAGCTTCACAGTGATACTGACCAATATATAAGAGTCGAGCACGGAGCAGCTCTTGCGAAGGTCGGAGATAAAGAGGATGATCTTGATCAAACCTACCGACTTTTTTCGGGGGATGCAATTTTTATCCCCGCAGGCAAGTGGCATAATATAACAAATATAGGAAGGTGCGAATTGAAGCTTTCCTCCGTCTATGCCCCTCCTCATCACCCCAAATGCACCGTAGAAGAGAACAAGTGATAATAAAATCCCCACCTGAATGGTGGGGATAATTTGCATATGCGTTTTGAGCTTTTATATTGAAAGCCAGGATGAGAGGGGTGTCACGTCGATAAAGATACCAACGATGACTGAAACTGCCCAAAGAACAAGTACTATAAGAAAGTTGTTTTTTCGCGGTCTGTTTGTTCTGAAGAGAACGGCAAGGGCAACGCCACTATTTACGAGCAAGCCCGACATCATTGCACCTGCAGAAAGGATTCCACCTGCAAAAAGCTCACTTATGATTATGCTTGATGCACAGTTGGGAATGATGCCGACCATTGCGGAAAGAACGTTTGCAAGAAGGGGCTTATTCAAGATAAGCTCGGCAATTGCATCTTCTCCAACGATATGAACGAGCATATTCAGGAAAAGAGTTATAACAATGATAAATCCCGTTACCTTTAAGGTGTGGATTGCCGCAGGCTTTATTATACTTGAGTGGCAATGGCAGTCCTCTCTTTCGCAAAATTCTTCAATTTTGCTTTCTTGCTTTAAAGAGAGCTTTTTATAGATCGCTCTTAAAATCGTATCGGTTAAAAGACCTACTGCGATGGCAACCACGAGCTTTATTGCAAGAATTTTGATTATAAGAGTGATTGATACGTTGTGAGAGAAGAAAATCGGAATCATCTCGTCACTTGTTGAAAGGAAAACTGCAACGAGTGTGCCGAGTGAGATCACTCTTGCACTGTAAAGACCTGCTGCAGCAGAAGAAAATCCGCATTGGGGGATAAGGCCAAGGCTTGCTCCTATAACTGAGCCGAACCGTCCTGACTGCTTAAGGATGCGCTCTGAAATATCCTTTGATTTGTGCTCGAGATATTCCATAAGCAAATATGATATAAATAAGAAGGGAACAAGCTTTATTGAATCAATCAAGCTATGCTCCAATATATGAAGTATTTCGTTCATTGATATTCTCCGTGTGGTCAAATTCGTATTATTTTAGCACAATATTGTAACACATCATGATAAAAAAGTCAATCGCAAAATTTTACATCGCGTTATTTATTGACTTTTGTTGAAAAATGGTTTATAATAAATTCAGATTTTTATTTTTGAATTGGAGCTAAAATGTTTTTTTACGAATTGCACGCTCACACCAACACGGCAAGTCTTTGTTCCCTGGTTGAGCCAGAAGATTTTATAAGCTTTTATCTTGAAAAGGGCTTTTCGGGAATGGTTATTACCGATCATTTCTATCACGGCAATACAGCTATAGACAGACGTTTGCCTTGGGATATGTTCATTGATGAATTTTGCCAGGGATACTACAGAGCAAAAAACGAGGGAGATAAGAGAGGCTTCTCCGTTTTCTTTGGATTTGAGCAGAAGTTTTGCGACGGTAACGACGAGTATCTTGTGCTTGGCATCACTCCCGAATGGTTAAAGGCACATCCCGAAATCAGAGATATGAAAAGAGTGCCCTTCTTTAAGATGATTAGGGAGGCAGGGGGATTTGTTATCCAGGCTCACCCCTTCAGAGAGAGATACTACATTTCCGATATCCGTCTTTCTATGGATTATGTGGATGCTATCGAGGTGTTCAACATCGGTGACAAGCCCGTCCACACTCGCAGATCCTATGAATATGCAAAAAATCTTGGGCTTCCCGTGACGGCAGGAAGTGATATACATTCAATAATCGATTTTCCGGTCGTTGGTGGAGTTGTCCTTGAAAGCAAGGTGTCATCCATTGAAGAGCTTATTGCCTGCATCAAAGAGGGAAGAAGCCAAATAGCACCTTCTTCAAGATTTGAAGAAGTCAAGGCAATGCCCCTTGATGAAAACGTTGAACTTTCCGTTTTTTCATTGCGTGACGGTGAGCTTGAGCCAACACAAAATTATTTTGCAAAAAAATGATACTCAAAAAATCCGCTTTTGAAAAAAGCGGATTTTTATTGTTATAATGAACAGTATCTTTAATAGAAAATTGTGTCAATTAAACAAAATTCAGCTCGATTGACGGAAAATGGAAAAAATGTCTTGAAAAATATGATATGAAAATGTATAATATATTTGATTATACTATTAGTATATTTTGAAGGAAATCTCCTTTAGGAAAGGATGGAATTATGAAGAAGATATTGTCCATTATCTTGATATTTGCAATGCTTGCAAGTATTTTGGTAGCATGTACCGGCAACAACGGAGGTGGCAGTACAACCGAAAACACCACTGCAAACGGCGGCACCTCAGCTACTACAGGCAACGGCTCATCCAACACTTCAACAAGTGGCAATGATCCCAAGCCCGATCCCGATCCTGATCCCCTTCCTGAGATCACGGGTGCTATTGACGTGACACTTACAGGTTATTCTTTTGAGACTATTTATTTTGAGTGGGCTCCTCTTGAGGGCGCACAAAGCTATAACGTATATTGCAACGGCAAAATCGTAGACAAGGAGCTCACAAGATATTACGGCTCCTACTACAGATGCGACGTTCTCGGCCTTTCTGCAGGTGAGTATACTATCGAAATCATTCCCGTTCAGAACGGTGAAGAGGTATCCTCCGGCAAAACAAGCTTTAAGAGAAGCACAGTTGCTCACATTCGTGAGGGCTTTGCATTTGTAAACGGAACATCAAGCGGTGCATATAACGATGACGGAACACTCAAGTCAAATGCAAGAGTGCTCTACGTTACGAATGAAAACAAGGATACCATCACTATGAACGTGACTGTCAGCAAGTCTGGTCCCGAGCCAATCGTTGGTATTCAGAATATTCTCACAGCTCTTAAGAAGGGATATGAAAAGGATCCCGTTTGTATCAGATTTATCGGTAATATCACGGACCCTGCAACACTCGACAAGGGCGACCTTCTCATCGACTGTGGCGAGGGTAAGTTCACAGGTGGTATCACTATCGAGGGCGTTGGTAATGACACAGTATTTAACGGCTTCGGTCTCAGAATCAAGGGCTCATCCAATATTGAAATCAGAAATATCGCGTTTATGAACTGTGACTCAAACGAGGGTGATAACGTCAGCCTTCAGCAGGACAACGATCATATTTGGGTTCACAACTGTGATTTCTTCTACGGTGATGCAGGCTCCGATGCCGACCAGGCAAAGGGTGACGGTGCACTTGATACAAAGAAATCTGCATACGTAACACATTCCTTCAATCACTTCTACGATACAGGTAAGTCCAACCTTCAGGGTATGACAAGTGAATCAACTGAGAACTATATCACATATCACCACAACTGGTATGACCACTCCGACTCACGTCACCCCAGAGTAAGAACTTGCACAGTACACGTTTATAACAATCTTTACGACGGAATTTCAAAATATGCAGTTGGTTCTACTATGGGATCATCCATATTTGTTGAAAATAACTATTTCCTTAATACCAAATACCCCATGCTCATCTCTATGCAGGGCTCCGACCTTTCAGGTGACGGAACAGGTACCTTCTCAGGTGAAAACGGTGGTATCATCAAGGCATTTGGTAATATTATTGAGGGAACAGGTAACGGTGTGGTTACTTACCAGCAGAACAGCTCACACTTTGACTGCTATCTTGCATCCTCAAGAAATGAGGTAGTTCCTTCATCAGTAACAGCCCTCAAGGGTGGCTCTACATACAACAACTTTGACACAAGCTCAAAGATGTATGATTACAACGTTGAAACAGCCGAAGAGGCAGCTGAAACTGTTAGAGAATTTGCAGGCCGTGTTCAGGGTGGTGACTTCGCTTGGACATTTACAGATGCAGATAATGCATCCTATGACGTAATCCCCGCTCTTAAATCAGCACTCAAGAGCTACAAGGGAACACTTGTTTCCACTAACGTTGGATCAGGTGTTGTTGAAGGTGGCAACGGTGGTTCTGATGACAACGGAGGCGATGATGGAGAAGGTGGCGACAACGGTGGCACAGTAACTCCTACTCCCGAGGGTACAATCGTTCACAACTTCACAACTGACGGAAAAACATCCAGCTTCTTCAACATAACAGGTAACCTTTCAACGTCAAAAGGTACAGTAACATACAACGGTATGACTCTTACACAGTGCCTCAAGATAGAAAGCTCAACAAATATCACTTTCACTGTTACTGAGGAAAGAACTCTTACTCTTGTATTTGTTGAATCTACAACAAATATAAAAATCAACGGTGAAAAGATAACAAGTGATACAAATATTATCACTATCGAGCTTGAAGCGGGTACATACACGATAACTAAGGCAGATACAAAGAATCTTTTCTATATCGAGCTTACAAAATAATAAAAACAAGCAGGATTCCAAATGGAATCCTGCTTTCTTTTTATTTACCGAAGAAATTGCACTCGTTTTCAAAATCGCGTAACGATTCAACGTATTTTGTAGGATTTACGGGGTAGGCAAGACCGTGTCCCGCGCCCTCGATTGTCACGAGCTTTTTGGGTGCCTTGCAAGCATCAAAGCATTCAACACTCATATCAAACGGAACGAAATCGTCGCAATCACCGTGAATGAAAACAATGGGAGCTTTTGAACGCGCCACCGCTTCGACAGGAGAGGTCTCTTCAAGATCAAAGCCACCGAAAATCTTGCCACCAAGCTTGATAAAGGGGTAGAGAAGAGCCACCGGAAGATGCATTTCTGCAACGACCTTTTGAATAATCTTTTTAGATGAGGAATATCCACAGTCTGCCATAACGCACACAACGTTTGATGGGAGATTTTCACCGGATGCCATCATTACAGTTGCAGCACCCATTGAAACGCCACCAATGATGATGGGTCTGTCGTTTCCGAATTTTTTGGATGCAAAATCTATCCAGGAAAGACAGTCGCGGCGTTCGTTTATTCCAAAGGAACAAATCCTTCCTTCAGACTCGCCAGCGCCTCTTTGGTCGATGAGTATTACGCTTCTGCCAAGTGCAAAGCAACGCTCAACACCACCTGAAAGGTCGCGCTCGGCGTTTCCGCCGTATCCGTGGAAAATAAGCTCGAGAGGGGAATTTTCAGAATATTCGTAATAATATCCACGAAGCTTTAATCCGTCAAATGACGTAATCTCAACCTTTTCGCGATTCATGGCACGAATCTCGTCAACCCACTTTCTCATTTGAGGGTAGAAGGGCTCGTAAATATCACCGGGAGGAAGGTCGTATTCTCCCTTGCCAAGCTTTTTTCTTTTTGCAGTCTTAAAGACCTTCAAAAAGCAAATATATGAGGTTAAAAGTATCAGTAATGCAATTGCAAGTAAAACTGAAAATAGTATAATAAAGGGTTTTTCCAAGATGATCACTCCTTATGTCAAAATTATATTGTTATCATTTTATCACAAAACATCTCCAATAACAAGAGATATTTTTAATTTATTATATGTTATCATTTGTCAACTTTTGTTGAGAAAAGGTTAAATGTCAAAAAAATCAAGAAAAAGACGAGTATTTTGCAAAAATATTGTTGCATCTTGCTTTTATTTGTGTTACAATTAACTTTAGATTTTTTTGATAAGGAGGGAAAGCTATGGTATTTGGAAAATACGTTAATAGGTATTATAAAAAGCACTTTTTTGCATTGTTTTTAGGCGTGATTGCTCTTGTTGCGGTTGATTATTTCCAGCTTAACATACCCGAGTTTTATAACTACGTTGTTTCGGGTATTAAAGACGGAGTGGTTACTGTAGACAACGTTACGTATGCATTTGACCTCGAATTTTTACTTGATAAAATATGTGCTCCAATGATACTTACTATTGTGGTTATAGCTATTGGAAGATTTTTATGGAGAGTTTGCATGTTCGGAACTGCAATCAAGGTCGAAACCGACCTTAGAGAGAGAATGTTCGACCATTGCAAGGATCTTTCACAGCAATATTATCAAGTTAACAAGGTTGGTAATATGATGTCTCTCTTCACTAATGATTTGAGCACGATCAATGAGTGCTTTGGTGACGGAACATTGATGCTTGTTGACGCAGTGGCAATGACCGGTCTTGCAATTTATAAGATGTCAAGGCTCAATCCCATTCTCACCGTCCTTGCATTTATACCCATGATCCTTCTTTTTGCAGTAGGTTCATTCGTTGGTAAATTCATGACAAAGAAGTGGGAAGAAAGACAGGAAAAGTTTTCTATGCTTTCTGACTTCACACAAGAAAACTTCTCAGGCATTGCAGTAATCAAGGCATTTGTTAAGGAGTTTAAGGAGCTTTGGGCATTTAAAAAGCTCAACAAGGAAAATGAGGATATCAACATTGAATTCACAAAGATATCAACTCTTTTGCATATCAGTGTTACATTCTTTGTTCAGTCAGTTATCTGTATCATTTTAGGATACGGCGGATATCTTGTATATCAAGATCATTTGGAAATTGGTCAGCTTTTGGAGTTTAACGGATATTTCACATCCATTATCTGGCCCGTAATGGCAATGTCAATGCTTATTGATATGACCAGCCGAGGAAAGGCATCTCTTAACAGAATTTCCGAGCTTCTTGATGCAAAGCCCGACGTTGTTGATGCTAACTTTGTTAACGGTGTTGAACACATTAAAGGTGATATCGAATTCAAAAACCTCAACTTTATGTATCCCGACGGAGATTATAACGTTCTCGAAAACATTAACTTCAAGATCAATGCAGGAGAAAACGTAGGTATCATCGGTAAGACGGGCTCAGGAAAAACAACTATTGTTGACCTTATATTGAGAGTTTATAACGTTCCCGATAACAGCCTTTTTATTGACGGCAAGGACGTTAACACAATTCCGATTAAAACACTCAGAGATTTTTGCGCATACGTGCCTCAGGACAACTTTCTTTTTAGCGATACTATTGAAAACAATATTGCGTTCTCAAAGAACACCTCTAGCTCAGACGAGGTTGTCAGAGCTGCAAAGCTTTCTGACGTGCATGATAACATTTCCGAATTTCCTGCACAATATGCAACTATACTTGGAGAACGAG
Organism: Eubacteriales bacterium; assembly: GCA_045643885.1. Classification (GTDB taxonomy): domain Bacteria; phylum Bacillota; class Clostridia; order Oscillospirales; family CAG-272; genus RGIG4608. The sequence continues at coordinate 29,255 of JAZRFY010000005.1, forward strand.
GCGTAACGGTTTCCGGTGGTCAGAAGCAGAGAATCTCTATTGCAAGAGCTCTTATGAAAGAGGCATCTATCCTTATCCTCGACGACTCTGTAAGTGCAGTAGATACAAAGACGGAAAAGGTAATTATCGATAACCTTCGCGAAAACAGACGCGGAAGAACAACCATTCTTATTGCTCACCGTATTTCAACGGTAGAGAAGATGGACAAGATAATCTTTGTTGACGACGGCAAGATTGTTGCAGTCGGAACACACGAGCAGCTTGTTGAAGCATGTCCCGACTATAAGATTATGGTCGAGCTTCAGAAGCTTGAAGAAGAAAAGGGGGCGTAAGATATGAACGAATATTTTCCTCTCTTATTTGTAGGCGGTGTTGTTGGTTTATTCAGCATTATATTTACTATCGCTTACCTCACTATTAAAAACAAAAAAGAAGACATCGGTTTTGACAGACATATGAAGGATACCGAAATATTGAAGCGCTTGCTTCGTTACGGAAAGCCCCATATCGGTCAGTTTATAATTGTTGGACTTCTTATGGTGTTCTCAATTGCATATAGCGTAGTATCTCCTCTTCTTATGGGATTTATTATCGATTTTTTGGGAACGGATTTTGAAATCAATCAGTTGTTTGTTTACATAGGAATATATGCAATTATTCTTATTACTTCGCTTGCTTTCCAATATATACAGGCGATACTTTTGCAGAAGATAGGTCAAAAGATTCTTTCCTCTCTTCGTGAAGACGTTTTCACTCATATTGAAAGTCTTTCACACGCTCAGCTTAACCATATGCCCGTTGGTAAGCTCGTAACAAGAGTTACCAATGATACAAATGCAATTTCAATGATGTTCACACAGATTTTGACGAACCTCATTAAAAACATTTTCTTGGTTCTTGCAATTATTATTGCAATGTTCTGTCTTCATTATGAGCTTACACTTATGGTGCTTTGCTTTGTTCCGTTTATTTTCTACTTTACTCTCATCTTCAGAAAGTTTTCAAGAAGAGCTTTCAGACGAGTTAAGGACGGAACCACCGATATCAACACCTTCCTTTCAGAAAACCTTTCCGGTATCAAGATCATTCAGATCTTTAACCAGGAGGAAAGAAAGAAGAACGAGTTCATATCTAAGAATAATAAGCTTGGCAAGGCAATGAGGGACCAGATATTCGTGTTCAGCGTATTCCGTCCCATCATTTATATGCTCTATATTTCCAGTGTGCTTTGCCTTTTCTATTTCGCGGCAAAGGGATATATGACAGGCTTCAATATTCTTGGAATTGTGGTTGAAATCGACGTGCTTGTTTCCTTCTACGGATACATAAATACGTTCTTCGATCCCATTCAGAACCTTGCGGATCAGTTTAACAGACTTCAGTCTGCATTTGCTTCTGCAGAGAAGATATTCACTATTATGGATATGGTTCCCGAGGTTGTTGACAGTGAGGGTGCTATCGAGCTTGATTCTGTTGAGGGCGATATAGAATTCAAAAACGTATGGTTTGCATACGAGGGTGAGGAATGGGTTCTTAAGGACGTTTCCTTTAAGATCAAGGCAAAGGATACTGTTGCTTTCGTAGGTTCAACAGGATCCGGTAAGACGACCATTCTTTCACTTATTTGCCGTAACTACGACATTCAAAAGGGACAGATCCTTATTGATGGTATAGATATCAGAGATATCAAGATTTCTTCTCTTCGCCGTCATTTCGGACAAATGCTTCAGGACGTGTTCCTTTTCTCAGGAACGATTCGTTCAAATATCGTTTTGCGTGAGGATTCCTTTACTGATGAAGAGATTATGGCGGCTTGCAAATATGTTAATGCCGACCACTTTATCGACAAATTGAAGGATGGTCTTGACGAAGAGGTTCGCGAAAGAGGTAACAACTTCTCAGCAGGTCAGCGTCAGCTTCTTTCCTTCGCAAGAACAATCATACACAAGCCAAGCGTTATGATACTTGACGAGGCAACTGCTAATATCGATACGGAAACTGAGCTTCTTATTCAGGATTCACTTGAAAAGATGATGAATATAGGCACTATGCTCATCGTAGCTCACAGACTTTCAACCATTCAGCACGCCGATAACATCATCGTTCTTTCACACGGTGAGATAATCGAGCAGGGAAATCACTTTGAGCTTCTTGCAAAGCGTGGAAGATATTACGACCTCTATATGCTTCAGTATCAGAAGCAGCAGCTTCAGGGTAAATAAAAATTCAAGGCGATAATCAAACGATTATCGCCTTTTTTCTTCTTGACATAAGTGCAAATAAAGGTTATAATAATACTATAAATAACCTTGGAGGTAATTATGAGCTATAAGATTTTCGAATATGATCCCGCGCTGAAGGCATTTGAATCCGATATCAATCTGAGAATGCAAAATTATTACAACAAGAAAAAAGAGCTTGTTGGTGATAATGGAAAATTGATCGATTTCGCAAACGGACATCATTACTTTGGTTTTCACAAGGTAGAAAACGGCTGGTACTACAGAGAGTGGGCTCCTGCTGCGCATGAAGTATATCTTATGGGTGATTTCAACGGTTGGGATAGATGGTCACACCGTCTTAATAACCTTGGAAACGGCATTTTTGAAATATTTATCTGGGGTAAAGAAACTCTTTGGGACGATTGTCGCGTTAAGGCAATAATCAAGCATTGGGATAATTATCTTGAAAGAATCCCCTCATATTGTAAGAGAGTTCTTCAAAATCCTTACGATTATACTTGGGCAGGTGCTATTGTGGACGAGCCTGAGTACGTTTGGCAAAAGAATAATTTCAAGCCTCAAAAGAAGCTCTTTATATACGAAACTCATATCGGTATGGCTCAGGAGAGAGAGGGCGTTGGTACATATAACGAGTTTACCGACCACATTCTCCCAAGAGTTAAGGCTGCAGGATATAATACGATTCAGATTATGGCGATCATGGAGCATCCCTATTACGGCTCCTTTGGATATCAGGTATCCAACTTCTTTGCAGCATCCTCTAAGTTTGGAAAATGCAATGACTTGAAGCGCCTTATAGATACTGCTCACCAGATGGGTATTGCAGTTCTTCTTGACGTTGTTCATTCTCACGCAGTCAGCAATACTGCAGAGGGAATTGCCGAGTTTGACGGAACAGTTACACAGTACTTCCATGCAGGAAGCCGCGGTGACCATCCCGCTTGGGGAACAAAGCTCTTTAACTACGATAAGCCCGAGGTAATCCACTTCCTTCTTTCCAACCTTAAATTTTGGATGGAGGAATATCGCTTTGACGGTTTCCGCTTTGACGGTGTAACCTCAATGCTTTACCACGACCACGGACTTGGAACAGCATTTACTGACTATTCTAAATATTTCTCACTTAATACTGATACCGAGGCAGTTACTTATCTCCAGCTTGCAACTGAGCTTATCTATGAGGTAAATCCCAATGCGATAACCATTGCAGAGGATATGTCCGCAATGCCCGGTATGTGCTTGCCTATTGAAGAAGGTGGTATTGGCTTTGATTACCGACTTGCAATGGGCTCACCCGATATGTGGATCAGACTTACAAAGAACGTGCGCGACGAGGACTGGAGCATGTGGCACATTTGGTGCGAGCTTACAGGACGCCGTCCTCACGAAAAATATATCGGCTATGCCGAATCCCATGACCAGGCACTTGTTGGTGATAAAACTCTTATCTTCCGTCTTTGTGACGCAGCTATGTATACCGATATGGGCAAGTGGTGTCAAAACCATATCATCGACAGAGGTATGGCGCTTCACAAGATGATAAGACTTATCACAATGACTCTTGGCGGTGAGGGATACCTCAACTTTATGGGTAACGAATTCGGTCATCCCGAATGGATTGACTTCCCACGTGAGGGTAATGGATGGAGCCATTTCTATTGCAGACGTCAGTGGCATCTTGCAGACGATAATAACCTTAAATACAGTGAGCTTCAAGCTTTTGACAGAGAAATGGTTAAGCTTGCAAAGGAATATCGAATCTTCGATAAGGAGCCTCACTGGTTGCAAATTGACGATGATAACAAGATAATGATGTTCGAAAGAAACGGACTTATCTATGTATTCAACTTCAATCCCACACAGGATTTCTGGGGATATAACCTCAAGATGAGATTTAAGGGCGACTATAAGGTAGTCTTCTCAAGTGACCGTCACGAATTCGGCGGTTGGGATAGAGCAAGTGAAACCTACGTTTATTCAACAAACGAATTCAAGGAATTCCCAATCTACTTGCCTTCAAGAACAGCTATCTGTCTTAGAAGAGTAATTAAAAAGTAAAAAAACAACCCCACTTGGTATTCCCAAGTGGGGTTTTATTATTGGATTAGTCTTTTTTCTCAAATTCCTTTGCAACTTCTTTTAAAAGGTCACGGATGGGGAGGTGCTGAGGACAGGTCTCTTCACACGCGCCACATTCGATGCAAGAGTCGGGCGCTCCTGCCTCTTTCGTGAGTGCTCTGTAATAAGAACCGTAGTTCCACGCGTTCCACACCTTTTTGCCGTTGTAGCAGGTGAAAAGGTCGGGAATTTTTATTCCCATGGGGCAACCATCAACACAGTAACGGCAAGCTGTACATTGAATAGCACCTTGCTCCTTAACGGTTTTAAGTACCTTATTGATCGCTTCAAATTCTTGTTCATTGAGAGGCTTGAAATCCTTCATATAGGAGATGTTATCGTTCATCATATCCATATTACCCATGCCTGAAAGTACCATAAAGATACCCTCAAAGCTTGCTGCAAAACGGATTGCATAGCTTGCAGGAGACATATTGCCAAGAGCAGAGAATACCTCTCTTGCCTTGTCGGGAAGATTTACAAGATGCCCACCCTTTACAGGCTCCATAACGATGATTGGCTTATTATGCTTTCTGCATACCTCATAGCATTTTCTTGATTCGACCGAAGGATCGTCATAGTCGGCATAGTTGAACTGAATCTGAACTGCATCGACCTCGGGATGCTCGGTAAGAATCTTGTCAAGAAATTCTGCATCGTCGTGGAATGAGAAGCCCACGTGCTTTATCTTGCCCTCTGCCTTAAGCTCCTGTGCCACCTCAAAGGCACGGCAAGCCTGATATTTGGGATAGAGTCCCTTGTTTTGAGAGTGCATAAGATAGAAATCAAAGTACTCCACTCCGCAAGCCTTAAGCTGACGCTCGAAAGAGGGACGAATGTCCTCCTCCTTTTCAAAAAGGTGGGGAGAGAGCTTGTCGGTAAGAATATAGCTTTCTCTTGGATATCTCGACGTAAGACAGTCGCGAAGCGCAAGCTCGCTCTTGCCTTCAATATACCCCTGTGCAGTGTCAAAATAATTAAAGCCTGCGTCTAAAAACGCGTCGACCATTTTGCAAAATTCAACGGTGTCTACCTCATTATCCTTCATGGGTAATCTCATACAGCCAAAGCCGAAATTTTTCTTAATTTCGGGAAAATATGTATTCATAATATCACCTCCGTCATAATTATCCATATTATAACATAAAAATCAAAACAAATCTACATTAATTGAAAAAATATTAGAAATGTGCAACTTATTTTATTGACACAATTTTATAAACGATGTATAATTAATTATCGTCAAATATATTAGGAGGGAAGTATGGCACCTCAGCTTTTTGGTATAGAGCATATTTTGTATATTATTATAAGTGCTTTGGTTGGAGGCATTTCGCTGTTACTTGCGAAAAAGTATGCAAAAAGTGAAAAATCTCAAATGATTTTTTTGAAGGCACTTGCTTTCTTGCTTTTTGTGGCAATTATGACGAATAGGCTCTCACAGGTGTTCAGATGGGGAGAGCCAAGATGGTATTTGATTATTCCCGATAGCTTTTGTGGAATGACAAGCCTCGTTTTGTCCCTTGCCGTTCTTTTGGGAAAGAGAGATAACAACGTTTATCACTTTGTTTGGCTTCTTGGCTTGTTTGGTGGAGTATCTACAACTATATACGCAAGCTATGTGGACCAAGATATATCCTTTTTCTATTTGCCAACCATATCAGGTCTTTTGCACCACAGCCTTTGTGCAACGGTGGTAGTGGCACTTTTGATGTTTAAACAAATTGATATAACCTATAAAAAGTGGTATTGCACATTTTTCGGATTCACTACATATCTTACACTCGGTGCATTTATGATGCAAGCCTTTAATATGAGTGATGCTTATCATATAGCAGAGCCTCTTATTTCAGACACTCCCTTGACAGCGTGGGTGATGGCTCCAATGTATGCTATAGGATACGCCCTTGTTCTTTGGGTGGTCGAAATAATAAAAAAGAGATCAAAAAATAAGAAATCTTGTTGACATTTATAAAAATATGATATATAATAAATAGGTTAGAAAAAATAATTTCTTAATAAAAAGGATACTAACTCCGATGCATTATGCGTCGATGCATGCTAGTATCTTTTATTATCCCGTTTTAAAATAATATTACATAAAAAGGAGTAAAAAAATGTTTTCATTTATCCCCAATGAGTATTTTCTTTTAGCATTTGGCTTCTTGTTGCTTATCAAGGGTGGCGACTGGTTTGTTGATGCAGCAAGTAATATTGCAAAGCGTTTTCACCTTCCCGAGCTTCTTATTGGTGCAACAGTAGTTTCTATTGGTACAACATTGCCCGAGGTTATGACGTCGGCTATGGGTGCTGCTGCAGGAAGTGGAGCAGTTGCTTACGGTAACGCTATCGGCTCTATTATCTGCAACACATCTCTTATTGCAGCTCTTACTATTGCGATAAAGCCCGGCAAGGCAGATAAGAAGTCACTCGTTTTCCCCGTATGCTTCTTCTTTGGCGCTGCTGCCTTCTATTCATTTAACGCATATTTCTTTGGCAAATTCGATCTTTGGATGGGTGTTTCTCTCCTTCTCGGTTTCGTTGTTTATATGATCATCAACGTTGTCAATATGAAGAAAAATCCCCAGGAAGCAGATGCTCACGAAGAGCTTGATGAGAATGAAGCTGAAGCGTCCGACGATTCTAAGCTTGGACTTCTTAAGGACATCGGTGTAATCATTGGTTCTGCATTGGTTATCGCAGTTGGAGCATATCTCCTTGTAGAGAGTGCAACTAAGATTGCTCACGATCTTAATGTTCCCGAAACTATCATTTCTCTTACGATAGTTGCTCTTGGAACAAGCCTTCCTGAGCTTGTAACAGCTATTACAGCTCTTATGAAGGGACATGGCGCACTTTCTCTTGGTAACATCATCGGTGCTAACATCTTTAACCTCGTTCTTGTTTCCGGTGCAGCAATCACAATCAACCCCTTCAAGGTTCCTGCTGAAGCAACGTTCCTTGGTCAGAATGCATCTCTTGTATTTGATATTCCCCTTGTATTCGGTGTAATGGCAATTATGACTTTGCCTCCTCTCTTCAAGGGCAAGCTCTATAGATGGCAGGGTATCGCACTTCTTTCACTTTATGCAGCATATTGCGTGCTTCAGTTTGTAGTGCTTCCTAACTTTGCATGATCTAAAGAAATACATATTTTGATTTTAAAAGCACCCGAACTTCGGGTGCTTTTTCTATTGACAAAAGGGAAGTTATACATTATAATTAAACTAGATAATTATGAAATTAAGGAGCAATCTATGAAAAAAATAATTGCTATTGCTTTGATATTGGTTACTTGCATGGGGCTTTTTTCTTGCTTTTTGCCAATAGATTCAAGTACAGGCTCAACAACGGGTAATAATATAATCATAGGAAACGGTACTGGAACAACAGGAGCAAACGTTACCACCACAATAGGTAACGGTGGCTCATCCAATACTCCCTCCACAGGCACCACAACAAACGGTGGTGGAAATACAACCACAACAAATAAGGGAACAACAACCACAACTAATAAGGTGACAACTGCAAAGGATGAGGACGAGCTCCCCAACCTTGACAATTTTGATCCCTATGAGCTTGAGGTGTTTGAGGAATTCTTCAATCCCGAAAATCATATTGAGCTTTATCTTGATATAAGCAAAGCAGAGCTTAAAAAGATTCAGCAGGACTATGAAAAATATTCCTCTAAGGGTTCAAAATCACCCATTTACAGAATGGCAGACCTTTATATTACGATCACAAAGCCCAACGGTGAAGAAATGTATTTCGTGTATGAGCAGGTCGGCGTTAGAATGAAGGGTAATACGTCAAGAACATCCTTCTATAGTGACAGTGACGGAATGTACAATCTTGTTCACTTCAAGATAAGCTTCCAGGAAACGTTTGACGATGAGACCTATTACGGAAGCTCAGCATTGACATGGACTGACGATGCCGCAAGAAAAGAGAGAAAGAACAGAACCTTTGCAACTCTTGAAAAGATCGACATCAGATGGAACAAGAATGACGATTACACATATATCAGAGAAATGTATGCCTATGATATGTACAGAGAGCAGGGAGTTTTAGCTCCTCACACAACTCTTGCGTCCGTTGATATAGGCAATGACCATTCCGGTGTTTGGCTTGTATATGAGCCGATTGATAAAGTGTTCCTTGAAAAGAATCTTCCCGAATCGGCCCTTGGCGGTGACCTCTATAAGCTCGGTTGGACGAGCGAGGGTGCTACCTTTACTAAATTTTCTTCATACGGTGTTGAGGATGAAGACGCAGGCAAATTCTACGTTTACGACCTTAAGACCAACAAGAAAACAAGTGACCATTCCTCTCTTAAAAATCTTATTAACACACTCAATTCAAGCAGCTTGACAAAGTCACAGTTTGCATCCGTTGTCGACGTTGATAACTTTCTTGCATATGCAGCGGTTTCCTATCTTGTGGGCAACCCCGATGATCTTAGAAATAACTATAATAACACATATATCTATTTCCGTGCCGACACAGGTCAAGTTATCTTTATCCCCTATGATATGGATAGAGGTCTTGGTGTAAATAAAGACTGGAATCCCTCGGGCAACCATATGACGACTGACAGTCCATTTAGCGATACGGCTATAGGTAATGGCAGCAAGCAAAAGAATCCTCTTTTCACAAAGGGTATTCTTAACAGCAGCTTCTATAAGAACGAATATGCTGAGGCGCTCAAGGCTGCTGCATCAAGTGAGATGGTTAAGAATGAATACTTCAACAAATGCTTCAATCTTGCAAAGTCTCTTTACGGAAGTGATGCAACGCCCTCTAAAAAATATAATAATGCAGGTGGACATAGCTTTACCTTTGACATCAACAAGAGCAATTCCTCAAATATGTCCTTCAGCAATTATATGAGCACAAAGCTCAAGACTCTTTCAAATTACGTGGATAGTTACGTCCCCGATAATGGTGATAACGGCTCAGGTTCCGATGACAATCAGGGAACAGGAGTACCCGATACCAATATGGAATTGTATTTGAGAGGTAACTTCAATAATAACAACTGGTCAAATCAGTCACAGTATAAGTTCAATCATATTGGCAACGGAGTTTATTCTGTTAGCGTTAGCTGTTCCTCCTCACTCTTCAAGTTTAAGATTTATAATAACAGAAACGGTGAGTGGTATAACAAGGTGGATGAAGAAAAAACAACTGTTTGGTTTGAATACCAGGGAAGTAATGAAAACGTTCAGGTTAAGTCAGGAACGTATACCGTTTATTACGATTCTGCAACTGGAAAGCTGTACATTAAATAAACACATTTAAATAAAGAAAATGGCGGTCATTGACCGCCATTTTTTATTTTCTTTTAACAATTTCGTTTGTGCCTTTTACAATGCAATCTGCAGGGTATACGCCTCTTAAAGAGGTGAGAGGATATACTGTTGTGTTTTTTCCTACAACAGTGCCGGGATTTATAACGGAATTGCATCCGACGTCAGCTCCGTCGGCAAGTATTGCACCTACCTTGCGAAGATTGGTCGGATAATCTATTTCTCCGTGAATCACAACGGGCTTACCGTCACTTTTGAGATTAGAGCATATAGTTCCTGCTCCCGTGTGAGCATTGTTGCCAAGAATGGAATCACCGACATAGTTATAGTGAGGAATTTTTGCCTTATTTAAAAGGATGCAGTTTTTTAATTCACTTGAATTGCCGATAACACAATTTTCTCCCGTGATAACTCCCCCCCTTATAAATGCTCCGGGACGCACCTCTGTGCCGGAGCCTATCACAGCAGGACCTTCAATCACCGTGCCGGGATAAATCTTAACGTTTTCTCCAACGAGTACTCCGTCGGCAATAAGAGTATATCCTTCAATACCTTCATCAACAAGCTTTCTTGCAAGCTCCTTGATTTTAGGGAGCATATCCCAAGGATATTCACTATTTTCAAAGAGGGGAAGAAGATACGGTGTAGTACATTCAAAAAGCTCTTTTGTTTTGATAGCCTTAATCAACTCCGTGACCTCCCGCAAGTATTCTGTTGATGATCACATCTGCATATTCGTGACATTTTTCCTCTGATTCAGCCTCCACCATAACTCTTACGAGAGGTTCAGTTCCGCTTGGACGAAGAAGTACTCTTCCTTTACCGCAAAGAAGCTCCTCTACCTCGCGAACGCTTGCAAGGACTTCTTTATCGTTCATTGCATCATCCTTGTTTTTTACTTTAACGTTCTTCAAATATTGAGGATAAATCATTACGTCCTCAACTAAGGTTGAAAGGGAAGACTTGCTATCGCACATCTCCTCTGCCACCATTATGGCTGTAAGAAGACCGTCACCCGTTGTCGCATATTTTTTCATAATGATATGTCCCGACTGTTCACCACCTATGGAGTAGCCCTTATCCTGCATGCATTCGTAAACAAATCGGTCGCCGACCTTTGTCTGAACACATTTGATGCCAAGCTTTGCAAGGGAAGAAACAAATCCACTGTTAGACATAACAGTTGCAACAACAGTATCGTCGTTGAGCATTCCACGAGCCTTTAAGCGTCTTGCGAGAAGATACATGATTTTGTCACCGTCAACGATATTTCCGTTTTCGTCAACTGCAAGACAACGGTCACAGTCGCCATCGAATGAGAAGCCAACGTCAAGGTGCTTTTCCTTAACGAGCTTTGCAAGATTGTCAATGTGAGTTGAGCCACAATCTCTGTTTACGTTGAGACCGTCGGGCTCGTTGCCGATTACGTAGAGCTGAGCGCCGAGAGCGCCGAAAACTGCTCTTGCAATTGACCAGGAAGCTCCGTTTGCACAGTCAAGACCGATGCGAAGCTTCTTATAGGAATTTGATGCTACTGAGATAAGGTAGCCGATATATCTGTTTCTACCACTGATGTGGTCATGGATGGAACCGATTTTGTCACCTGTAGCAAGGGGAAGATCGTCAGCATTTATTCCAAGCGCGTCAAGATTTCCGTCAAGATATGCTTCGATAAGAGCTGTTGTTTCATCATCAAGCTTTTCACCGTAACGGTTGATAACCTTGATTCCGTTATCCTGGAAGGGATTGTGTGATGCAGTAATCATAATACCGCAATCGAAACCGTCAAGACGAGTTATGTATGAAACGCTGGGGGTTGTAGTAACGTGGAGCATGTATGCATCTGCGCCCGACGTTGCAATTCCCGATGCAATTGCATATTCAAGCATATAGCTTGAGCGTCTTGTATCCTTACCGATTACGATTTTTGGACGGCGTGATGAATTTTCCTTGCTTTGAAGCTGAAGGGAATAGTACCAACCGAGGAATCTGCCCACTTTATAAGCGTGCATGGACGTGAGGTCGATATTAGCTTCACCCCTGAAGCCATCTGTTCCGAAATATTTATTTGAAAGGGGAGCTGTGATAGTTCCGTGAAGCTCGATCTTATCTCTCAAAAGCTCGTCGCACGAAACAGAGAAGATATCTGATATTTGCAATATCTTATCTATCTGGGGAATGGTGTGATCCATCTCCCATTTTGATACGGACTGACGGGAAACGTTGAGAAGCTCGGCAAGCTTTTCTTGTGAGATTCCCATTCTGTTTCTGAGTTGAATAATTTTTTGTCCTATCGTCATAAAAATCACTCCTTGAAATTGATATTTGTATCTTTTATTTCATTATACTAAATATAACATAAAAATACAACCCCTTCAACCAACTTTTGTTTGATTTTTTTGCAACTGGTGGTTGCAAAACAACCCAAAATTACACAAAATGCGATTTTTGGACGAAAATATCTGAAAACTGACGCTTAAAATGTAAAGTCGAGTTGATTTCAACGCAAAAAAATGTAAAGATATGTATTTTATTGAAAAACGGTCGAAAAATACACTTTTTTCCATGCAAAAAATGATATATATACTATTTAAATGTAACTGTTGTTTTTTTGTATAAAAAAGGTGGTTGGAGTTTGTTCAAGGTGTACAAATTGGATTTATTTGAGCAAAAACCCTTGTTTTTACAAAGAAATAGTGATATAATTTCAATGGTGCATTATATGTGCTAATAAAATCTTATGAAAGGGTGTTTTCATTATGAGAAAATCATCAAAAATCATAGCTCTCGTGCTTGCTGTGGTAATGGTATTCATGTTGATTCCCGTTACAACTGTAAGCGCAGCAAACATTCCTGCTGGAACGGTTCTTTATTTGGTGCCCAGCGCTAACTGGAATCAGAGTAATGCTCGTTTTGCAGCATATTTCTTTGGTTCAGGAGAAGCTTGGGTATCTATGACAAAGGTTGCAGGTCAATCCAACCTTTATCAGGTAACAGTTCCTTCCGGTTCATGGACAAACGTTATTTTCTGCCGTATGAATCCTTCTGCGTCAGCAAATAACTGGAACAACAAGTGGAATCAGACATCTGACCTTACTTACAACGGTACATCTAACTGCTACACAGTTAAAGAAGGTACTTGGGATAAGGGCGGCGGAACATGGTCTACATACGGTAGCGCTTGCTCACATGCAAACGTAGGTGAAGCTGCTACATGTACAAAAGATCAGGTTTGTCTTGATTGTGGCGACCCCGTAGCTTCTGCTCTCGGTCACACATACAACTCCGCTAATCTTTGCACAAGATGTAACACACAGGCAACATTTACAGTTGCAGGTTCTGGTGCACACCTTGGCACAGAATGGGATACAGGCAACACAGCAAACGATATGACATATGCTGACGGTGTATACACAAAGGTTTATACAAATGTTGCAGCTGGTTCTTATCTTCTTAAGGTAGCTCGTGACCACGACTGGGGCACAGCATATCCTTCTTCTGATAAGGCTTACACAGTAGCTACATCCGGTAGCACAGTAACAGTTACTCTTAAGGGTACAGCAGTTACTGTAACTGTTGAGGCTCCTCACGTTTGCGCGTTCTCCGATCCTACATGTACAGAGCCCGGCAAGTGCTCTTGCGGTCTTACACAGGGTGAGGCTCTTGGACATAACTATGTAGAGGGTGTTTGCTCAAGATGTGAAGCAGCAGATCCCGATTATGTACCTCTCATTTCCGGTACAGGTACTGAAGAAGATCCCTTCGTTATCGGTTCTCTTGAAGCACTTATCGCATTCAGAGACAGTGTTAACGCAGGTGAAACAAAGTACAACGCTGAAGGCGTTTACGTAACTCTTGGTGCAGATATCGATATGGCCGGTGTTGACTGGAGCGTAAATATCGGTGATGACTGCAACGCAACATTCGATGGTATTTTCGACGGTAAGGGTCATAAGATCAGCAACCTCACAGCAAAAGAAACAGCTCAGAAAGCTGACGTTTACGTTTGCGGAGGTTTGTTTGGTGCTATCTATGGCAATGCCGTAATTAAGAATCTTACAATCGAAAACGTTTCTATCGATGCAGGCGAATTCACAGGCAATAACGTTGCTGCAGTAGTTGGCTTCGTTTATGCAGGTAAGGGCTCTATCGAAAACGTAACAGTTTGTGGTAAGATCGAAATCAATGCTCCCGGCATCTACGGTGTTGGTGCAATCGTTGGCTATTCTTACCAGAGCAACATTACTATTAAGGATTGCAAGGTTGTAGGTGCTGAAGGCTCTTACATCAATGCATCTTCCGGTGCAGGCGCAGTTGCAGGTTATGCAAACGGCGTTCATGTAGCTGATGCTACAGTTTCCGGTCTTGAAATCACAGCTAGCGGTCTTATCGGTGGTATTTTTGGTATCACATCCGGTACTTGTGACGTTAAGGGCGCAACAGTTTCTGACGTAACTCTTACAGCTACTAAGGACGTTTGGGTTAACTCCACAGGCGTTGCTGTAGGTACAATTTCTACAAACGGTGTTGAAGTTTCCGGTGTTACATTTGAAAACGTAACAGGTGCTGACACTGTAGTAGGTAGTGCATATGCTGAAAAGCCCACAACAGTAGTTCCTGCTGTTCAGGCTAAGATCGGTGACAAGTACTACACAACACTTGAAGCAGCTTTCGCAGCAGCTAAGGGTGAAACAGTATCTCTTGCTTCTGACGTTGAGCTTTCATCTGCTCTCGTAATTGAAGGAACAGCAGTTCTTGACCTTAACGGTTATGAACTCTCCTACACAAGCGAGACAATGGGTGAAGCGATGATCACAAATAAGGGCAACCTTACTATCAACGATAGCGTTGGTACAGGTGTGATCAACTACAACTACGTTGGTGCTAACGATGCATCCTACGGCAAGGGTAACTACACAATCTCTAACGGTGGTACACTTACAGTAAACGGCGGTAAGATTACTATTGCAAATCTTAGATCTCATGCTAAGTACCCCATCGACAACAACAATACAACAGGTGATGCGATCCTCGTTATCAACGGCGGTCACCTTTACAACTACAACACATCCGCTATCCGTATGTTCTGTAACAGCACAACATATAAGAATAGCGTAACAATCAACGGCGGTCTTATCGAAGGTTACTGTGCAGTTTGGGTACAGAATCCTGGTAAGAACACAGTTAACTGTGATTTGACAATCACAGGTGGTGAACTCAGAACAACTGCTGCTGCTTACGTAAACGGCACAGCTGAGCTTAAGGACGTTTCCTCTGCTATCTACTGCACAATCGCAGGTGAAGGCGGCGCATGGAGCGAATCCTCCTTCATCACAATCTCCGGTGGTACATTCAACGAAAACGTATACCTTTCTGCAAATGCTCCCGTTGTTACAATTAATGCAGGTGCAACATTCAACGGCTACGTTGAACACGACCATACATACGAAGAAGGCAAGTGCGTTTGTGGAGCAGAAGATCCTAACTACGAGCCTCCTCACGTACACAAGGACACAGGTCTTGACGCTAAGTGTGATGAATGTGGCGAATGGTTCCTTCCCACATCTCCCTTCAAGCTTGAAATGTATCAGGCATCCAAGAAGCAGACATACTACTTCACAGGTGCAATGAGTGGTTATTACTTCGCTACATCTACTGACATCACAAAGGCAGTTGATCTTTATGCTGAAGCAGTAGAGGGTGGATATAACGTATACTTCATGAACGGTTCTACAAAGAACTACCTCTACATCGAGCTTTCAGGTACACATATCAATGCTAAATTCGGTTCAACTAAGGCAGTTTGGTACGTTGATGAAACTTACGGTTGTCTTACAACTGAAATAAGCGGTACTAAGTACTTCCTTGGTACATACAGCAGCTACGTAACATTCGGTGGTACAGCATACTCTCGTTTGACAGCTTCTACAGCTGACGTATCTCAGTACGTTGGTAGAGCAGTATCTCGTGCAGATCACGTATGTGCTGACTTTACATCTAAGGTAACTAACCCCACATGTACAGCACAGGGTTACACAACAAAGACATGTACAGCTTGTGGCGTAGCAACTAAGGTTGATTACGTTGACGCTCTTGGTCACAATCTCGAAGACGTTCAGGGATTGGAGCCTACATGTACAGCTACAGGTTACACAGCATACAAGGATTGCTCAAGATGTACATACGTTGAGGGCAAGGAAACTCTTGCTAAGGTAGCTCATACATACGAAAATTGCGCATGTACAGTTTGTGGTGCAGTTCTTCCTACACTTGATGTAACAGACAGCTTCCAGTTCACAACTCAGGAAGCATTTGATGCAGCAGTTGCTGGCGGTAAGCTTGCTTTCACAGACACATTCAGAGATAATGGCGGTTCATTCCAGTTCAATACAAATTCTACAATTCAGTTCGTAGCTCCTGCTAAATCTGTTGTTACAGTAACAGGTCACAGCGCTCAGTACGGTGTATTCAACATCTACTTGAACGGTGAAAAGGCTGACATCACAGCTTCTAACGGTGTTTACACATTCGCAGTAGCTGAAGAAACAAAGGTAGTAATTGCTACAGGTGATAACGGTGCTTCTTACTCTTACATTAAGGGTATCTCTCTTGAAGCATTCATCGACAGAACAATCGCTTCTGACGTTGAAATCACATTCGGTTCCGAAGGTAACTATAAGGAATCTATCGTTGACTTCTCCGGCATTCAGATCGGTGACAACGGTGGTAACAACTCTCAGGTTAAGAACGGCTCCTTCAACCTTGAACTCAAGGCAGGCGCAGTTGTAACAATCCACGGCTATCCCGGATACACATCCTACAAGCTTAACGATGGCGAAGCTATCGAAAGCGAATACTACACATACATCGCTCTTACAGATACAGTTCTTACAGTAACTCCTGTAAGCGGCAACAACTACTTCTACTCCATCGAAGTTAAGTTCCACGAGGGTATCACTCTTGTAGAAGCTAAGGATCCTACATGTACAGAAGCAGGTCACGCAGCACACTACGTTTGTGATTGCCATGACGAGCCTCTTACAGATAAGGGTACAATCGATGCTCTTGGACATGATTACGATGCATCAGTAACAGAGCCTACATGTACAGAAGCTGGTTACACAACATACACATGTGGTGTTTGTGATCACTCTTACACAGGTGACGAAGTAGAAGCTCTTGGTCATACATTCGTATACGGCAAGTGCACAGTTTGTGGCGCAGCAGATCCCGACTACGTTCCTTACGTTAACACTCTCGTTGTTGGCGATACAAATAAGATCGTTGTTGACGGTGATACATTCAACGCATACAACCTTCCTATTGAATGGGTAGCATTCGTAGCAGACGAAAAGGCTGAATACACATTCGTTGGTGACAACGGTGCTCTTGTATACATCTTTGACGCTGAATACAATAGCGTTTGCGGTTACACAGGTACAGCAGTACTTGAAGCTGGCACATACCTCATCTGCATTGGTAACGGTGCTGTTGGTGAAATGAATGTTGCAGTTACAAAGACAGCTATTGAAGTTCCTCACGAGCACGAATTCGTAGAAGGTAAGTGTGAATGTGGAGAAATCGATCCCGATTACGTTGAGCCTCACGAACATGAATTCGTAGAAGGCAAGTGCGAATGTGGTGAAATCGATCCTGACTACGTTGAGCCTCAGCCTCCCGTTGACGGTGGTGAAGGACCCGTAGACTTCTTCCAGATGATCATCAACTTCTTCATGCAGCTTATCGAATTCTTCAAGAATCTCTTTAAGTTCTAATTGGTTTTAAACAAATAAAATCAAATAAATAACTTGAGCAGGTGCTTTTGCACCTGCTCTTTTTTTTACAAAAAAAATACAATTAAAAGCTTGATTTTATCTTATTTTTTAACGAAACTGAATTTGATTCATTTTTTATTGTCCTTTTGATTAAAAGGGAATATTGGTTTTTGTATAAAGTTTACAAAAATTCATTTTTTAAACTAAACATATTGTAAAATTTATAATAATATGATATAATTTCTAATACCAAAAATAAAAATAAGAAAGGACTTATTTTATGAAAAATTTCAAAAAACTTTTAGCTCTCGTGCTTGTTTTGGTGATGGCTCTTGCAGTAATGCCCGTTATGACAGCAAGTGCAGCAGCTCCCGAAACACTCTACTTGACTCCCAATGCAAACTGGAAGTCTGATGGTGCACGTTTCGCAGCTTATTTCTTCGGAAATGGCGAGACATGGGTTTCTATGACAGACTCCGATGGTGATGGCGTTTATGAAGTAGCAGTTCCTGCTGGCTATCCTAACGTTATTTTCTGCCGTATGAATCCTAATGCGTCAGCTAACAACTGGAACAATAAATGGAACCAGACAGCAGACCTTACAGTTCCTACGGATGGTCCTAACCATTATACTATTAAAGAAGGAAGCTGGGATGCTGGTTCATGGAGCACATTTGGCTCTACATGTATGCACACTAACCTTGGTGAAGCAGCAACATGTACAACAGCTCAGAAGTGTTTGGATTGTGGCGATCCCGTGGTTGCTGAACTTGGTCACACATACAATACAGCTCATCTTTGCACAAGATGTAACGAACAGGCAACATTCACAGTTGCAGGTTCAGGTGCACATATGAACGGTGAATGGGCTCCCGCTAACACCGCAAACGACATGACATATGCTGACGGCGTATATACAAAGGTATATACAAACGTTGCAGCTGGTTCATATAAACTTAAGGTTGCTCGTGACCACGACTGGGGCACAGCATATCCTTCTGCTGATAAGGCTTACACAGTAGCTACATCCGGTAGCACAGTAACAGTTACTCTTAAGGGTGAAACAGTTACTATTGACGTTGCAGCTCCTCACGTACACGACTTCGTAGAAGGTAAGTGTGAATGTGGTGAAATCGATCCTGACTACGTAGCTACTCACGTTAACGCACTCGTTGTTGGCGATACAAATAAGATCGTTGTTTCCGGTAAAACACTTAACGATTTCGGTCTTCCTATTGAATGGGTTGGATTCGTAGCTGAAGAAGATGGCTTCTATTCATTCGTAGGCGACAATGGTGCTCTTGCATTCATTTTCACAGCTGAAGGCGCTCTTGTAAATGCTACAGGTGCTGCTAACCTTGAAGCAGGTTCATACCTCATCTGCCTTGGTAACGGTGCTGCTGGCGAATTTAACGTAGCAGTAACAAAGGCAGCTTGGGTTAACGCTCTTGCAGCTGACACAACAAGCAAGATCTACGTTGACGGTTCTATCCTTAACGACTATAGCTTGCCCATCGCTTGGGTTGCATTTACAGTAACTGAAAAGGCAAATTATTCATTTGCTTGCGCAGAAGAAGGCGCAATGGCATTGATTTTCGACTCTGCTAACAACTACATTGGCGTAGCTGGTGAACTTGAAGCAGGCGATTATCTCATTTGTGTAGGTGGCGGCGTTGTTGGTTACTTTAACGTAACAGTTACAAAGACAGCTATCTCTGAAGGTGGCGATAATCCCGTTGAAACTCCTACTCACGACGGTGAACAGGAATTCGTTCTTGGTGAAAACACAGTAATCATCGATGGTTGCACAGTTAACGGTGCTGGTACAGCTGTTGAAATGGTTAAGTTCGTAGTAACAGAAAAGGGCGTTTACAAGTTTACAAGTGATTCTTTGAAGACATATATTTCAACATCCACAAATCCCTCTGATGTATCTTCTTACGTTTGCGGATTTACAGGTGTTGCTGAACTTGAACCCGGCACATACTATATTTGCTGTGGCAACAATGGTGTTAAGGGTGAATTCACAGTAACAGCTACTAAGGAAGATGGCGAAGTTGAACTTCCTCATATTAATACAATGGTAGTTGGTGACAACCACTATGTAATTTCTGATACTCTTTTTGCTACAGGTTTCGAATTCATTACAATCGAAATTACAGAACCCGGTGTATATACAATCACTGGTGGCGCTCCTATGAAGGTTTACATGTTCACAGTTCTTGCTGCTGATGTAGTAGCTGATAGTCCCTTCGGTTGGAACGTTGACGGTATGGAAGCTTCCGGATTTGCTCCTTCATTCGAAGTAACTCTTGCAGAAGCAGGCACATATATGATGGGCTTTAACTACGAGTACGTAACTGAAGAAAGAGAATTTGATATTAACATTTCTTTCAAGGAAGCTCTTCCTGAAGATGAACCCACAGATGTTGAACCCGCTCCTCAGCCCGAAATGAACTTCTTCCAGAAGATCATCGCTCTCCTTATGCAGTTGATCGACATGATCAAGAAGCTTCTTGGTATGTAATTTTAATTGAGTTAAAAGATTACTAAATAAAAATTTGAGCAGACGCACAAGCGTCTGCTCTTTTTTTAATTTCCCAAAGAAAATTTTGAGCCTCGTCGCGAGTTCTCGCCCACCACTACGAAAAAAGAGGGAGAAAAATCTCCCTCTTTTCCTGGTCGAAGTGGCGGGACTCAGGAACATACGCGCCGACAAAGTACGAACAAAGGTCGGCGCTGTAACTTTGCAAGCAAAGTTACACTCGGCTCGTTATATTTTTTTGCTTTTCCAAAGAAAATTTTGAGCCTCGTCGCGAGTTCTCGTCCACCACTACGAAAAAAGAGGGAGAAAAATCTCCCTCTTTTCCTGGTCGAAGTGGCGGGACTCGAACTCGCGGCCTCCAGTACCCGAAACTGGCGCGCTACCACCTGCGCTACACCTCGTTATTAACTCATTAAATATACCATATATTTATTAAAATGTCAAGTGAAAATAAAAAAACAAAGATTTTTTTAAAAGCTATTGACAAGAATATACTATTGTGTTACAATATTTTAGTAAATTAAATATTCGGACTAAAGAATAGTTAGAGGTGCGGTTTAGAATAGTAGCTTATCGTCGGTGCTCAAACACCTATGATGATTTGCCAAAGGCGATACCGCCGAAGTGATTTGATCTTTGAGGGTTAGATTGCTGGGCAAACGGGAAATACCTGTTTGACTGTCACATTTTTTTGTGGAGTGCTTGCTTTCGAATTGTTGAACCTTGTTTATGGGATAATCACGGTCGGGGCACTTTGCTCCGACCTATTTTGTTTACAATAGAATAATTGGTTTGAAAGGAAACAAACAAAATGAAAACAAATCTCACACTCGTTTCACTCATTGCAGTTATCTGCATTTTATTCGCAACTTTTGCACTTGTATCTTGCACAGGCAATGCTGCAGACGCTTCTACCGACCTTGAAACTATTCAGGCTAAGGGTAAGATCGTTGTAGGTATGGAATGTGCATATGCTCCTTACAACTGGACAACTTCCACAGCAGGTGAGCACACAGTAGCTATTTCCAACAATCCCGGCGCTTATGCGGACGGTTATGACGTTGTTATAGCAAAGGCAATAGCTGACGATCTTGGCGTTGAGCTTGAAATCAAGGCTATCGAATGGGACGGTCTTATCGCAGCTCTTGAGTCCGGTGAAATCGATATGATTATCGCAGGTATGTCTCCCACAGAGGAAAGAAAGCTTTCTATCGACTTTACAGACACATATTTTGATTCCGAGCTTGTTATGGTGGTTCGCAAGGACGGCGCTTACACACGCGCAACATCCATTCAGGACTTTGCAGGTGCAAAGATTACAGCTCAGCTCAACACATTCCACTACACTGTTATCGATCAGATTGCAGGCGTTAGAAAGGACGTAGCTCGCGAAAACTTCAGCGCTCTTATTATGGCTCTTGACGGCAAGGCTATTGACGGTTACGTATGTGAAAAGCCCGGTGCAGAGTCTGCCGTATCATCAAACCCCAACTTTACATACGTTGAGTTTGAAGAAGGTCAGGGATTCGTTTGTGATCCTGCAGAATCCTCTATTTCCGTTGGTGTTCGCAAGGGTTCAAACCTTACAGGCGTTATCAACGAGATCCTCTCTAATTTGGATTCTCAGAAGGAAGATATGATGAATGCAGCAATTGCTCGTCAGCCTGCTTCTGAAGAATAATTTTGTTATTGATTATAGGTAAAAGATGAGTTTATTTGATTGGATAATTAAATTGGTCGATGAATATTGGCTTCAGTTCCTTAACGGCACCAAGAATACTCTTATTATGGCGCTCACAGGTACTGCGATTGGCTTTCTCATCGGTCTTATCATAGCTATTATCAGAACTATTCCCGTTGATAAAAAGACTAATCCAGTGGTAAAGGGAATCGTTTACGTAGTTAATTTTATACTTAATGCATATATTGAGATAATCAGAGGCACACCCATGATGGTACAGGCTCTTATTGTCTATTACAGTATCTTCGTTCCCATGAATGTACCCGCAATGCTTTCTGCTATCATCATTATCTCCTTTAACACAGGAGCATATATGGCAGAGATCGTTCGCGGTGGTATCATCTCTATTGATAAGGGACAGTTTGAGGGTGCTCATGCCATCGGTATGAACCATTTTCAGACAATGTACCACGTAATTCTTCCTCAGGCAATCAAGAATATCATGCCTTCTATTGGCAACGAGTTTGTGGTAAACATCAAGGATAGCTCGGTGCTCAGTATCATTGCCATCACAGAGCTTATGTTTATTGCAAAGCAGTCCGGTGGTACTTATGCAAAGCCCGTTCCCGCATACATTATTTGTGCAATTATTTATTTTGTTCTTACGTTCACAGTAACACGAATCCTTCGTCTTTGCGAAAAGAAGCTTGCCGGTAAGGATTCTTACACAATTTGCGGTTCTCAGTCCGATCCCAATGCAGAGATTCACGTTAAAAAGGAAGAGAAGGTGTTCAGATGATGGAAAACGTAATTACACTTAAAGGTCTTAAAAAGAGCTTTGCAGGTCGTCAGATCCTCAAGGGAATCAATCTTGAGATTAAAAAGAATGAGGTAGTTTCCGTTATCGGTTCTTCAGGTTCTGGTAAGAGCACGATGCTTCGCTGCATCAATCTTCTCGAAGAGCCTACCGAGGGCGACATTCTTTTTCACGGCAACAGTATTATAGACGGTGTTATCAACCTTAACGAATATCGTTCAAAGATTGTTATGGTATTCCAGCAGTTCAATCTTTTTGAGAATATGACAGTTCTTGAAAACTGTGTACGTCCTCAGACCGTTGTTCTCAAAAGAAAGAAGGAAGAGGCTAAGGAAAACGCATTGAAATACCTTGCAAAGGTTGGTATGGCTGAATACATCAATGCCCGTCCTTCTCAGCTTTCCGGTGGTATGAAGCAGAGAGTTGCTATCGCGCGTGCACTTGCGATGGATCCCGAGGTGATTCTTTTTGACGAGCCTACCTCTGCACTTGACCCCGAAATGGTTGGTGAGGTTCTTGACGTTATGAAGGAGCTTGCTTCTGAAGGACTTACAATGATTGTTGTAACTCACGAGATGGCATTTGCCCGCGACGTAAGTAACAGAGTAATCTTTATCGACGAGGGTGTTATTTGGGAAGAGGGAGATCCTAAGGAATTCTTCGCAAATCCCAAAACTGCAAGAGCAAAGACCTTCCTTTCAAGATTTTTGAATTAATAAATTAAGAGGATGCAAATTGCATCCTCTTTTTTTCTTGAAAATATAAAAAGATTGTGATATAATTGAATTGTAAGGAGGGATGACTATGGATAAATACGTTGAGCATATAAGAATCGTTGACAAAGCTCGTGTAGCCGTGCTTTGCATTCACGGAATACTTAGCACACCCAATCATTTTAGAGATCTTATCCCAATTATTCCTAAGGAATACTCAGTCTATGCCATGATAACCGACGGACATTGTCTTGGAGTTAGCGAATTTTCAAAATCCTCTTTGAAAAAGTGGGAGAAGGGTGTTGACAAAGTGGTAGAGCAATTGCTCCAAACTCACGAAGAGGTCTATATCGTTGGACATTCACTCGGCACTCTTTTAGCGATCGGGCAGGGAATGAAAAATCCCAAGGTCACAAAACTGTTTTGCGTTTCTATTCCCATTAAAGTGAGATTCAGAATCAGAATGATAGGAATGGCAGCAAGAATATATTTCAAATGCGTCAAGGACAACGATATTTACACCTTGGCATGTATGGAAAGCTACGGCGTTACCGATAGCAAGAATATATTCAAATATCTCGGTTGGGCACCGCGCTTTATAGATCTTTTCAAGATTATTAACGAAACTCGCAAAAATCTTGATAAGCTTGAAACCAAATGCGTGGCATATCAGTCAATGCTTGATGAATTGGTGTCCCCGAAATCGATAGATATATTAAAGAAGGAATCAAAAATCCGCGTTGAGGTGCTTGCAAAATCAACTCATTTTTATTACCCTGAGGATGATTATGCCAAAATGAAGAAGGATTTTATGAGCTTTTTGTTTGATCAATAAAAAACAGACCGCCAAGCACTTGGCGGTCTATATTTTTAGAATGTTCTGTCTTTAGAAAGTCTTTCAGTCTTTTCAACTGCGATCTCTGCTTCTCTTGCATTGGAGATTTCTTCTTCCTTAGCAAGCTTTTTAGCTTCGATAGTACGGTTAATGGCGTGGATTTCAGCTCTTACAATGTCAATTTTTTCGATAAGAACCTTAACCTTGTAATCAACGTCTGCATTGGTTTTTATCTTTTGATAAGCAACTCTGCCAAACTGCTCATAAAGGTCTGCAAGGAATGCTTCCTTTCTTGCGATTTTTACGTGAAGAGAAGCCGTATCACTAAGCTCACCTGTTTTAGAAACCGCTTTGCTTGCAACCTTTTTAACGGTGCGACGAATTTCTTTCCATGTTGCCATAATTAATCCTCCTTAAGAGTAATAAATAATCATATATAGACATTATACTATTTTTTTGCAAAAAAGTAAATAGCTTTGTAATATTTTTTTGATATTTTGGAAAAATATCTTATGAAAGGACGTGATTTTCAGTGAATTGGAGCAAGGAAACCTATAAAAAGTATGCACAAGCACACGCGCCGCGCTCACCGATAGGCAAAAATATGCTCAATGCATTTTGCATAGGAGGACTTATTTGTGCGATAGGGCAGGGATTTAATGATATATATCATTTGCTTTTTGGATTTGATATGGACGATGCAGGGCTTTTAACCTCGGTAAGTCTTATTTTTATATCCGTTTTGCTAACTGCTCTTGGGGTATTTGATGAGATAGCAAAGGTTGCAGGAGCAGGAACACTCGTGCCGATAACGGGATTTGCAAATGCCGTTGTGTCACCTGCCATAGATAGCAAAAGTGAGGGCTTTATACTTGGAGTGGGAGCAAAGATATTTACAGTTGCAGGACCTGTTTTGCTATACGGCATTTTATCGGGTGCGATATACGGAGTTATATATTATTTGATCTTGATTTGGTAGAAAAAACGCCCTTTGGCAAGGGCGTTTTTGTTATTGAGAAACTGTGAAAAGGGAATAGAAATATCCTTTTTTGTCCATAAGCTCAGAAAAGCTTCCATTTTCAATAAGAGAACCATTTTTAAGAGTTAAGATTTCATCATATTTTGAAAGGAGTGGCTCGCTCAATGTGTGTGTTACCTCTATGACAGTGATGCCATCAAGGTTCAAAATTGAGCTTGATACCTGGTGTGCAGTTTCTTTGTCAAGAGAAGCTGTTGCTTCGTCTACAAGAAGCACCTGAGACTTTTTCAAAAGGGAACGGGCAATAGATATTCTTTGCTTTTCACCACCGGAGAGTGCATTTCCGTTTTCACCGCAGAGATAATCGTTTCCTCTTTGTGCGATAAGCTCGGAAAGACCTGAAAGCTTTATTGCATTTTCAACGTCCTCTTCAGGAAATTGCTTGAACATTGTGATATTGTCGCGTATCGTTGCGTTGAAAACGAAAACGTTTTGCTGAATGATGCTTTGCATTTCGTAAAGATCTGTTGAATTGATTTTCTTAAGCTCCGTATCGTCATAAAATACCGAGCCCTCATAATTATTATAGGAAGACATTAAAAGATTCAAAAGGGTGGATTTTCCACTACCCGAAGCACCAACGATAGCATACTTTTTTCCAAGCTCAAATTCACAATTTATATTGTCAAGTGCCTTTTTCTCATCTGTATATGAGAAGGAGAGGTTTTCAACCTTAATAGAGCTTGAAATTTGCATATGAGTGGCTTCGTTTTCTTCTCTGACGTTACTTTCAAGCAAGAGCGCTATCTTTTCAACGAGTGCCTTGGCACTCTTTCTTTGAGCGATACAAGTAGGGATAGTTTGCACGGGGCTTATAAGATAGTTCATCATCTGTGTAAACATAATAACGATACCACTTGTGATGCCCTTACCACTAATTGCAAGATATCCTGCAAAAATGAATACGCCAAACTGTGCTACAATTCCTGCAATACCTGCCAAAAGGTTGACTACCGTATTAAGCTTATCTTTCTTGGTTTCGGCATTTGCAAGCTTTTTGGTTTCATTTATAAAGAGCTTGATCATCTCCTTTTCACTTTTAAAGGATTTGATTATCGTAAAGCCACTAAGCACGTCCTTGATGGTAGCGGTGTATTGCTCATTCAATACTGAAATATTTTTCTCTTGCTTAGCAACCTTGTTACCAACCAGAATAGAAACTGTAATGGGCAAGAGTGTGAGAAGAATAGCTACAAGAGTGAGGATGGGACTGTAATATATCATCATTACAAGGGATGCCACAAAGAGCAATAATGATCCAACCAAGGAAAAAATGCTTACGAGATAGCCTTGACTGATGGTGTTGATATCGTTTGTGAGTGATGAAATATATGAGGATGAATTTTCTTTAGTAAAAGCGGATATATTCTTTTTGGTCAATTCACTGAAAACGTAATTTTTGAACTGGGATATACCCTTAGCTTGGAAAATAGGCTTTGAAATGTATGTAATTCCTGAGGACAAAACTGAGATTCCTATTCCGACAAGGCTAAAAACGACGAAATCGGTGATAGAGAGTCCAACGTCAACTCCCGCGATAAAATCGAAGAATACCTGCATCATCCACGCGATGAAAAGATACAACACGACATCGATTATAGTAGGAATCATTGCCAAAATGAAATAAATCGCATTGCCTCGATATATTTCCTTAAGGTATGGCTTTATATTAACTTTTGTTTTTTGGTCTTTCATGGTAATGCTCCTTTGCTTTTATGCTATTATTTTAACAAAAAAGAATTCATTAGTCTATCAATTTGGGATTGAATTTAAGCAACCTTGGGTTGCAAATTTAAATTCCCACAAAAAAACGTTTATCTCAGCAAAACCATAAGTATTCCGATTCCATAGATGATGACGAGGTGAAGGGGATAAAAAATATAGAAGAAATACTTCATTTTAGCTTTTCCTCTTTCACCGTTATAGAGCGCGATAAAGGGAATGCTCAAAAGGGGCCACCACTTGAAGGCTGAATAAAATCCCCATCCGCCGATAAAGATTATAAGCAGTGCCAGGCGCAGCTTTTTATTGTTGGCAAAATAGAGTATAACGGGCAATGAAACGCCCCAAATTCCGTAATCAATAACGAATCCCTTAATAAGGGTTGGAAGACCGTATACTGCAAACAAAACAATGGCAACGATTAGTGCCATAAGTATTCTTTTTAACACTGATTTGTTTTTGATAAACGAATCGATTGCATATATAGTAATTATCGAGAGGGAGAAGGTAACAAGTATTCCTTGATATAGACTGTTCATAAACACAAAGAAGACTATCTGGAACACCACTGCCATGGCGGCAATAAGTCCAAGGTACTTTGCTTTGTTTTTAGTGTATCTGCAGCCTTCAGCTATGCACAAAGCGTAGATCGGAAAAGCTATACGACCAAGGATTCTTAAAATATCGATTCCATCAACTGAATAAACGTGTGGGAAAAGATATACGCCGATATGGTCGATGACCATAGAGATCATAGCTATTATCTTTAATTGGTTGCTTGTTAAACCGAATTTTTTATTGGCTATTGTAGTTGACATAATAAACATCCATTCTATTAATTTATTGATTTATTTTAACATATAATATAGCGAAAATCAATAAGTAAGGATAAACTTGTCAGCAAAAAAGGGGAAAAGCTCTTGACATGATATGTCTTTTATGATATAATCAATCCGTTGTAAATATTGGGATATAGCCAAGCGGTAAGGCACCAGACTTTGACTCTGGCATCTCGATGGTTCGAATCCATCTATCCCAGCCAAAAAATCCGAGAACTTTGTTCTCGGATTTTTTTATCCAAGCCGCAGGGGTGGCATATCATCCGCCGCAAGGCGGTATATCATCACGCTATAGCGTGCATCTTCCTGCGGCTTGATGATATACAATGCTTCGCATTGATGATATGCAATTCCTACGGAATTGATGATATACACGCCTTCGGCGTGATTGGGATGCGAGAATGCGAAGATTTTCGGGTATTTCGGGTCTCTCGACAGATTCGAACCGGCGAAACGCTTGAAATGTTTATAAAGTTGTGGTATAATGAAAGTAAGAAAGGCGGTGACATTATGGAAAAAGAAATATTAAATGGGACTCGTATCCCTTACGAACTTTCCGTAGAAGAACTCAGCAAAATGTTATCTTCTCCAATTATGAAGGATTTTTCTCTTGCGTGCGAAGCGTTATCCTACAAAAATGATGTTACTGCGTACGAGGCGATGAAGCCCTTTATCAACGACAAGGATAAATACCGCAGGCTGTATATCTTAAAAACGATTTTCCGTCATCCAAATTCCGCCGAGTTGGTTGCTTTTCTTGAAAATGCGATTTCTTCCGATGATCTTTTGTTTGTGGAAAACGGACTGATCGTTATAGCCGAATACAAAATAAAAATTTCCGATTCGCTGTTGCTTTCCGCTGTTACCAAGCATTTACCAAACCTCTACACAGCCGTACGCGCATTGAATACACTTGACATTTGCGAAGAGAATTACACAAAACTGACGGCACTTTTCTCAAAGGTTGAACAATG
>JAZRFY010000006.1:0-36787 GCA_045643885.1 Eubacteriales bacterium
GTCGCTTTTTGTTATAATATCCATCTTTTTTTACTACAGTGATTATATAGGCGAATTTTCGCAAATTTTTGAAAGGTGCAGAATTATGAGAGGAGTGAAAAAAGTATGGATGAATAAGGGATTTTGATACTTTGATATATAGCGGAAAAAGTATATATATAAGTATCAAAATCGGTGATTGAAACAGCGAGAGTATCTCGATGCTTCAATCACAATGGCAAAAGAAGGATTTTCACGGTAGAAAATCCAACATCTACAAGGAAGATTTTACTATAGGTAAAATCAACATCAAAAGGGTTGGCTTCGTTCCCAGAGTTAGCGAATAATGGAGTTTTAGACTTAACATAGAAAGGATAAGAAAAAATGATACTTTGGACAAAAGAAATTGAAAAGAAAGCAACTACATTTCCCATCGGCTCACAAGATGGCAAAGGCGAAAATGCAGAGGTAATCGTTAAATTCTTCAATCCATACGGTAGAGGCTCGTGGCTCATTACTGAGGCTGAAAAACAAGATGACGGAGATTGGCTCCTGTTCGGCTATTGCCACATCTTTGAGTGGGAATGGGGATACGTGTTGCTTTCGGAAATACTAAATACCAAAGTCGAATTGTTTGGGTGCAAGCTACCCTTGGAACGTGATTTGTATGTTTGGGAGCACGCAACTGTAAAAGATTTGATTTATTAAGAGGTGACAAGCTTGGGGCGTAATCGTAAAAATATAACCATTCAACTGAATAGGCGTATTGATGAGCTACTTCGAATTGGAGAAAAGAAGGTCAAGGTCAATGGGCGTGTGGATGGAATACATAGTATTAAGACCGCTGATAGCTATCGCGGAACGGCTAACCGTCTGGCAGAGGTGTGTAAATCTATGGGGGTTAAAAGTATTGATGATATAGACAAAGATGTTGTATCTAAATATATGGACTCTTATCGCAACGCTTCTGCGTGGACCGTGAGCCGTGAACTGTCTGCGACCAACAAATTATTATCTACAAATTACACGCCAAGCGACTTTGAATTTTCTCAACGCCGAACATATACATCGGTCAAAAACAATCGTGGAGACTTACCGCCATCCAGCACCGCACACAAACCCGAAAATCAAGATGGGTTGTACTTTGCTTCCGTTACTGGCTGCCGTCGCTCATCTATTACGAGGGTGACGGCAAATGACGCTGTGAGAAATGCTAACGGTCAAATCATAGGATTTCATTTTTGCGAAAAAGGGGCTCGCGAACGCACCTCACTTGTATTGCCATCGGAACGCCAAAACCTAACGTATTGGGTTGACAATAAGCTCAAGGGCGGTCATTCTCCAGATGCTCCGCTTATTGATTACATAAGCCCCAACGCAGGTTGCCACCGTATGCGTAGCGAGTACGCACGGAACTTGTATGATGAGCTTAAGGATGCTAAAGAGCGTGGTATTGATGTGTATGATGGGCGTAAATATGATTTGTTTATTGACAAAGAAAAATTCGACTATAACTACAATAACCCGCGTTTTAAGGGAGATACTGTCCATGGCTTTGAAAAAGACCTCGCATTAGAAACCAGCTTCGCATTGGGTCATAATCGCCTCGATGTCAGTATTTATAGCTATTTATTGAGATGAATTTAACTATTTTCGTGATTTTTCTATCACCAAAAAATTTTGCACTACTTAATAACTAGGGCTTAATGTGAGAAAAACGCTCATAAAAAATTTTTTGAGAAATATCGTCAAAAATCCATCATTTCATAAATGCGATACTACACTATAACTACCGACTAAATTTCAAACGAAAGGACTTAAAAATTATGACAACTAACAACAAAACCAAAGGCAACAGAGCAGTTATTTACGCAAGATATTCCGATGATAATCAGCGTATCGAAAGTATTGAGGGGCAGATTCGTGAATGCACTGAGTTTGCAAAGGCAAAGGGATATACACTTGTAGGTACATATTCCGACAAGGCACGTACTGGAAAGAATGATAAACGCCCTGGATTTCAAAAAATGTATCTTGATAGCAAAAAGGGTTTATTTGATATAGTGATTGTATGGAAATTTGACCGTTTTGCTAGATATAGGGATATGTCGGAACATTATCAATATCACTTCAAACAAAATGGTATTGATATCATATCTGCAACGGAAGATATTCCAAAGGGTTCAAGCGGAATCATTTTAAAAGGTATGCTTGAGGTAATAGCAGAGTTCTATTCAGCCGAGCTTTCCGAAAAAGTAAATCGTGGTATGACCGAAAATGCGTTAAAGAAACTTTGGAATGGCGGTCACGTACCTTTTGGATATCGTGTGAATGAAAGTCAACACTTGGAAATAGACCCTGTTAGAGCACCGCTTGTAAAAGAAATTTTCAAAATGTCTTATGATGGTAAAACCGTTAAAGAAATACATAATATTCTCAAGGAACAGGGTGTTCTCACAATAAAGGGTAAACCTATGGCATACAGTAGTGTGAGATATATGTTAAGTAATAGAATATATATCGGTGAGTACAAGAGTATGGGGATTATTTATGAGAACGGTATTGAAGCCATTGTCGACCAAGAGTTGTTTGATGGTGTTCAAAGGGAGATTGAGAAAAATGCTCACGCCCCTGCTCGTCATACTGCAGAGGAAGATTATCTTCTCACTACCAAGCTTTTTTGTGGTAATTGCGGTAAAATGATGGTTGCACAAGCAGGAACAAGCGGAACAGGGAAGACATATCGCTATTATGCCTGCGTTGCTCAAAAGAAACACAAATGTGACAAAAAGATGATAACCAAGGAAAAGCTTGAGGGGTTTATCGTTCACAAGACAATGAAGTTTTTAGAGGATGATAATTTGATAAAATACCTTGCAAGAAAGATGTTTGAATTGCAGAATGGTGATAGCTCAATGATTCCTGTCTTAGAGCAAGAACTTCGAGATAAAAATCGAGAGATTGATAACATTGTTAATGCAATTCAAAGGGGAAGAATGCTTGATTCCTTGCTTGCAAGATTAGAAATATTAGAGAACGAAAAAAAGAATGTGGAATTAGCTTTAATTAAAGAAAAGATGGAAACAATAGTTTTCACCGAAGGAGATTATTTGAACGCTTTGCGTAATTTGAGCCGTATTGACATTAGTGATCAAGATGGTCAAAGAAAAATCATTGATACTTTCATAAATTCAATATACGCTTATGACGATTGTTTCAAAATCGTTTATAACGGAACAGGCAAAGAAGAAGTTATCACCCTTAAAGAAATTAAAAGTTCTACTATGTTTTCCGAGGGCGAGCCAAGAAAAACGCACCGCAAAAGCGGTGCTTTTTTCTTGGCTTTTTTATATTTGATAGTTAAAAATAAGAAATGCGATAAAGATCTAACCGATAAGGCAATAAAAATGACCGAACAGACAAAAAAACTACATTTTTCC
Organism: Eubacteriales bacterium; assembly: GCA_045643885.1. GTDB lineage: Bacteria > Bacillota > Clostridia > Oscillospirales > CAG-272 > RGIG4608. The sequence continues at coordinate 3,420 of JAZRFY010000006.1, forward strand.
ACTTTTATTTGCTATAATATCAGTAAGTAAAAGATGGAGGATAAAACATATGCAAGCTATTAAAACAATCGGGCTTAGCAAACGCTATAAAAATATTAGTGCTGTTGATGAGCTTGATCTGGAAATACGGCAAGGCGAATTATTTTCCCTGCTTGGTGTAAACGGTGCAGGAAAGACTACAACAATAAAAATGCTTTCTTGCTTGACAATGCCTACGAACGGAGATGCCATTGTGGGTGGATACAGTATAAAGAGGGAATCGAAAGAAGTAAAGCGACTTATCGGGGTATCTCCGCAAGAAACCGCCGTTGCACCTAATCTCTCTGTGAAGGAGAACCTTGAACTTATATGTGGGATTCACGGCTTTACCAAAGAAAAAGCACAAACAAAGATTATAGAGCTTTCCAAGCAATTTTCTTTAGAAAGTGTGTTGCAAAGAAAGGCAGGTAAGCTCTCGGGAGGTTGGCAACGTCGCGTCAGCATTGCAATGGCTTTGATCAGTGAGCCTCAAATTTTGTTTTTGGACGAGCCAACGCTTGGCCTTGACGTTATAGCAAGGCGAGAGCTTTGGGATGTCATTCGGGCTTTGAAGGGCAATATAACTATTATTTTAACGACACACTATATGGAAGAAGCCGAGGCACTCTCTGATCGCATAGGTGTTATGAAAAGTGGAAAGATACTTGCGATAGGTACGGCAGAAGAGCTAAAAGAGAAAGTCGGGGCAAACGATTTTGAAGCAGCGTTTGTTTCCATAGTAAAGGAGTGGGGCATATGAGAATGATTACGTTTGCCAAAAGATGTGCAAAAGAGATTTTGCGCGATCCGATAAATCTTGGTTTCGGTTTGGGATTTCCACTGGTGTTATTGCTGCTTCTTAGTGCCTTGCAGGCAAACATCCCCGTGAGCCTGTTTGAAATCAATACGTTGACGCCCGGCATTACCGTGTTTGGATTGTCGTTTATGACATTATTTTCTGCAACGTTGGTTGCCAAAGACCGTGAAAGTGCGTTCTTGCAAAGACTATACACAACACCGATGAGTGTGTTTGATTTTATCATAGGATATATGCTTCCACTTTTGCCCATTGCTCTTGGACAAACGATTATTTGCTATTTATTTGCGATTCCTTTGGGGTTGACGCTCAATGCAAATATTATTTATGCAATTATCGGCATGATACCTATGGCAATTTTTAATATTGCCCTTGGACTTTTGTGTGGCAGTGTTCTGGGTGTTAAACAGGTTGGCGGTGTTTGTGGAGCTTTACTTACAAATCTTTCCGCATGGCTTTCGGGAGTATGGTTTGATTTGAAGCTCGTGGGAGGCATCTTTGAGAAAATAGCCAATGCGCTTCCGTTTGTTCATGCCGTAGAGATGGAAAAGATGCTGATCAGTGGAGATTTTGAGCTTGCAGCAACACACATTTTGCCTATTATTATGTATAGCATAACAATAACGACAGCTGCAGTGTTCTGCTTTCTAAGACAAATGAAAAAACAATAAGGATTATAGAAAATGAAGTACAAACTTATTATTAACAATGATGTCGAAGAAGAGATAATAGCGATTGTTCATGCGCCGTCTTCTCTTACACAAGAGATAGAAAATCTTGTGCGTAACTTTTCCGGTGCAGATTTTATTGTGGGATATCGAGATGAAGAAACACGAAAGCTTACCTTCAAAGAGATAGAGTGCATTACAGTTCTTGATAGGAAGGTAATAGCCATAGATACGAAAGGAAACCGATATTTACTTAAAGACAGGCTTAGGGATTTAGAGGATATTTTGCCATCGTATTTTATCCGAATCAACAAATCAACTCTTGCCAATGAACACCGTATCCAAAGATTTGACGCGATTTTCAACGGTGGTGTGGATGCCGTGTTTTACTGTGGATATAAAGAATACGTTTCAAGGCGTTGCTTTTCGGAAATCAGAAGGAGGTATGAGGGAATATGAAAAAATTTGTTTCTGAATTTGTGTTTCGTGGTTTATTTGCTATGGGATTTGGCCCGTTTGTTTTAGCAATAGTATATTTGCTGTTGAAGCAAGCTGATGTAATAGATACTTTAAACGTTGATCAAGTATGTATTGGTATATTTTCACTTTCTGTGCTTGCCTTTATTGCCGGAGGCATGAATGCCATATATAAAATTGAACGTTTGCCGCTAATGGTGGCTATTCTGATACACGGAGGAGTTTTATACGTTGGATATCTTGGCACATACCTACTCAACGATTGGCTTGATTTTGGTACTATTCCTATGATAGTTTTTACTGCAATTTTTGTTATTGGTTACGTTGTTGTTTGGGCGATTATTTATTCAATTATCAGAAGAAATACTGCTAAGCTCAATGAAATTTTGAAGAAGAAACAACAAATCCATAATATGTTTTAATGCCTTATACGAAGAATTTGAGCCTTATTTGAGCACTTGAATAAACAACAAAAGGATGGGAAGCTTCCCATCCTTTTGTTATATAAAAAAGAACAGCTCAAAGGAGAATTTGAGCTGTTCGGGGAAAGAGATGAAGGTGGTGATTATTTCATCTCAAAGCTGTTATTTAATACAAGTGTGCTGTAAAGGAAGAGAACGTCCTGACCTTCCTTAAAGATATTGTAGTTGCCAAGCATCATGCCGGACAAGTAACGAATATCGACAACTGTAATCTTTGCATAATCCTCAACGAGAAGGGGAATAATGCTTCTTCCAAAGGAGTCTCTGATAACCACAAGCTCCTTATCGGTCTTTGCATTGGGATTTTCGATTGTGATATATGCACGTTCACCGCCAAGGTAGATATCGTAAGCATCCTTACCGTTACCCTTTTCCATATCATAAAGAGAGATGATCTTGCCACCCTCAAGCATATCCTTAACCACGATATTTTGTGTGTTATCGTTTGTAAGGTAGTAGAGAGTTTCGGATGCAAGGGGCTTGGGCGCTCTGCCTGAATAAACTCCAAAGAAGGGAGAATTAAGTGTGTTTACAGTAAACTCACTTGTGTATTTGCCACCCATACCGTTAACGAGTGTTTTAGCAACGTCAAGAATCTGCTCCTGGCGCCAGTGAGTATCGGACATATAGTAGTCTTCAATTGAAAGATTATCTATAATGCTAATGTACTTTGTAAACTGTACCGATCTGAGCATATCAGCTATAAACTGCTCGTAATCCATTGAGAGGTAACCGTTTTCCTCAGCAAGGAAATATGCCTTGTCGGGAATGATTGAGATATAGGGTGTAATTCCAAGGTTTTTAAGGTATTTGGAATATACCAAAGATATCTTATTTGCTGCATGCTTGATAGAATCTGCATTTATCTTATCCTGCATCTCAGCTGCGTAGCCATTCTCTACGAAAATTCCGTCCTTATCGGTCTTTGCAAAGATATAAGTTTCAACAAAGGACTTGATATCCTTGAAGGTGTCACGGAAGGGGAAGTTGTCGGGAGTGTACTGATCGTCAAATATTTTCATAAAGCTTGACGCATAGCTTACTCCGTCCTTCATAATGGACTCAATTGTAAGCGTGGGGAACTTTGCAGGCTCGCGACGCTCACTGTCAAGATAATCGGGCTTGGGCATGAAGAGGCAAAGCAATGTAAAAACAAGTACAACTGCAGCCATCACAGAACAAACCACGATGCTTTTAGTTTTGTTATTCATTTTTTACCTCCTATTAGAATCTGAAATACAAGAAGGGGTTGGATGAAGAGTCAACAAGGTATGCTGTGATAATTGCAAGCAATCCAACGAGCATAATGGGCTCGAGAACGTTAGCTACAACAGAGAGCTTCTTTGACTCTGAGAATTTGGTTGCTATCTTCTTTACGATGGGAGTTGAACCAACGATTGCAACGATGAAGAGTACTGCATAGCTGCGAAGATGATAGAGTGTTTCTGCAGATGAAAAGGGAATACCACCTGCACCGAAGAGACCGCCGATATAAGCAAATGCCTCGTTAAGTGTGGGGATGTTGAACACGATAAAGCTTACAACAACTGCCAAAAGAACGTAAACTCTGTTTAACACGTGGCTCTTGTTGAGATACTTCAAGATAAAGAATTTTTCTATTGTGAGAAGAACTCCAAAGAAAAGTCCCCAAAGGATGAAATTCCATGATGCTCCGTGCCAGAAGCCTGTGAGCAACCAAACGATAAAGATATTTACAAGGTGCTTGAGCTTGGAGCCACGGTTACCACCAAGGGGGATGTATACGTAATCTCTGAACCAAGTACCAAGTGACATATGCCATCTTCTCCAAAACTCTGTTGCACTCTTGGAGATGAAGGGATAGTTAAAGTTTTCAAGGAAATTAAAACCAAAGATCTTACCAAGACCTATAGCCATATCCGAATAACCGGAAAAGTCGAAATAGATATAGAGAGCTACGGAGATGCCGTACATCCAATAAAAGAGAACTGTCTTGTTCTCAGCGGCGTAAACGATCTCACTGATATCGTACATGGAGTTCGCGATAAGTACCTTCTTTGCAAGACCGAGAATGAATCTTCTCACACCCGCTGCTGCCATTTCAACACTGTGTGTACGGTGCTCAAGCTCGCGTGCCACGTCAACGTAACGAACGATGGGGCCTGCAATAAGCTGAGGGAACATTGAAACGTAAGCTGCAAGGTTTATGGGGTTCTTTTGCGCCTTTTCTCCTCTATATACGTCGATAACGTAGCTGATGATCTGGAAGGTATAGAAGCTGATACCGATGGGGAGAACGATTCTGAGCAAGGGAATGGAAAGGCCTGTTGCCTTGTTGAAGTTCTCGATAAAGAAGTCGGTATACTTAAAATAAAGCATGAATGATATGATAGCCACAACTGCGATTATCATAACCACCTTTGAAATAGCTTGTCCGCGGAACTTCTCAATAAGAAGACCTGCAACGTATCCCATAATGATTGCAAGGACCATAAGTCCTGCATATTTTACACCACCCCAAGCATAGAAGAACAAGCTGAATGCAAGAAGAACGGCATTTTTAAATTTGAAGGGCACCGCAAAATACAAAATAAGTATTGCGGGCAAGAAATAGTATAAGAATGTTATACTTGAAAAAAGCATTTTTTACTCCAAAAAAGTTTTATTTTGGGCTACCACGGATGGTAGCCCTTTTTTAGTTTATTGTTGATTATCTGGAAATAGGATTGTCGATGAGAACCTTTGCACCGTCGATTGTGGAAAGAGTTACGTCAAGGAACATTTCAACTGCATCCTGACCATACATAGCGATAAGGTAGTTGCCAGCCTGAACAAGAACAACTCTTGTGGGTATGCAGCACATCCACCATTCATTTTGAACGCCTTCTTCGATTCTGGAAGCGATTGTTGCAATGTCGTTTGCGTTAGTTACACGGTAAGCTGCAACTGTGAAAAGACCGTAACCCATCTGAGAGTAGATGGAAGCTGCTTCTTCAACAGAAGAAATCATATCCATGGGGAAGTAGTGGTTGTAGAGCATCTCTTCTGTAAGAGAAACCTTACCAGCACCGTTGTAAACAACGATAGGCTCCCAAGTTTCTTCATCCATAGTCATGTCACCACCAACGAAGTAGTAGCTACGACCGAGATCGGGATCATCAGCATACTTGGGGAATTCGTCGGAGTTCTCGGGAAGAGTGTTCCAAATTTTGTTAAGAAGTTCAACTGTGTTTGTGTAAGCAGGTGTTGTGTTGTTACCATTGTCACCATTGTTTGTGCCATTGTCCGCACCGTTGTTACCGGCGAATACGAATACAAGTACTGCAATGAGTACTACTGCGATAGCTGCAAGAGCTATGTAAAGAATTTTCTTGTTGTTCATTTTGTTTCTCCTAAAATGTTAAAATTAATTGTTTTTTTCTATATTTACGTACCAAATTTCGGATTCTATATCCTTGCTGAGTACAATATTATAGCCACGATTTGTTCTGATCGTTGCGTCAGTAACGTCAGAGGGGAAGGCAAGACAGATTGATACCTTTCCGTTTACAGTGTATGTGCTACCTGAGAAAACGGTATCTCCGTTCTTGTCAAGAATAATCATCTCACCGATGTCGAGGGTGAGAACTGTTTCTCTCTTGAATTCAAGCTCGAGAGGGAGTGAGACCTCGGTAATAACCTCGGGCTCGATTGAGTGTGTAAGAGATCTTGGAATGTATTCCGTGATCGTTTTGGGTTGATCGCTTATGCTTTCACCATAGAGAAGCACCTCGTTGCCACCAAGTCTTATGATAAGAGCGATGCCAAGAACAAGGACGAAACATGCGGCAATGCTTCCGTATCGGCTGATGCTCTTTAAAAATCCACCACTGAGCACCTTTGACTTGGGAGCAACCGTTTCGTTTGCCTCTTCAATGAGCGCATAGTCGATATAAGACATAGCTTGCGCCATTTTTTCGTTTTTCATTTTTCGTTCCTTTGTAATCTATATTAAATATTCACGCCGTTTTGCGTTAAATAGTCGCGTAATGCGAGACGAGTGCGATGCAGCATCGACTTAATCTTTGATTCGGAGAAAGAGAATCGTTTGGAGATGTCTTCAATTGAATCCCCATAGAAATAACGTCTTACAAACACTTGGCGAATTTCCTTTTTCTCACTATAAAGGAAATTGGTGATTAAGATGCCAAGCTCTTCTGCGCTTTTGTCGGTATCTGCAACGCAATCGTCGAGTTCGTCAAGAGACAGAGCAAACTCGCCTCCACCGCGGCGCTCTGTTGTTCTTGACTTATATCGGTTTAAAGAAATATTTCGTGTTAATCGTGCCAGATAAGCACCAAGGCGCTCTGGCCTGCTTGGTGGAATGGAATTCCACGCCGCAAGATAGGTATCGTTGACGCACTCTTCAGAGTCGGAATCGTCGTGCAAAATATTCATGGCTACTGTTTTGCAATAGTGGCCATATTTTTGCTGTGTTTCAGCAATTGCCTGTTCGTTTCTTGCAAAAAACAAATCTATTATCAAATTGTCCTGCATTTTTCCTCCGTTCCGTCCAAGGCCCTACACCTATATAGACAACTAATTTTTAGTTTGGTTGCATATTTTTCAAAAATTTTTTTATTTTTTTGAAACTTTTTTAAAAACGCGCAAACTCTTCATTATACTTATATATACTATACCACAAAATTTGTATTATTGCAAGTATAATCGATAAATGGGACTTTGCAGTAAAATACAGGAAAAATCAATTAATTTTATCAAATTTTTAGCAAATACTACTTTAAATTATTGACTTTTATAAAAAACTGTTTTATAATAAAGAGTAATGAATTTTGCTTTATCTGTAAGAGATAAGAAAGGAAAATAATATGGCAGAATTTTTAAGTTCAAACGACAAGAGAACGTGCTATTGTGCGCATCTCACAGAAGAATATATAGGTAAGGACGTTTGTGTGATGGGTTGGGTACAGCGCCAGAGAGACCTTGGCGCACTCATTTTCATCGACCTTCGCGACAGAACAGGTATCGTTCAGCTCGCATTCGACGACACAACCGACAGAGAAATCTTTGACAAGGCATTCTCCTGCCGCGCTGAATACGTTGTGTGCGCTCACGGTACTGTAAGATATAGAGGAGAGGGAGCTATCAATCCCAACCTTCCCACAGGTATGCTTGAGGTTTACGTTAAGGAATTCAAGATCCTTTCCGTTGCTCAGACACCTCCCTTTGAAGTAAATGACAATAAGAAGGTAAAGGACGAAACAGCTCTCAAGTACCGTTACGTTGACCTTCGTCGTCCCGAGCTTCAGAGAAACATCAAGATGCGTCACGACATCGCACGCATCGCAAGAGAATACTACTATGAAAACGGATTCTTTGAGATAGAAACTCCCATGATGATCAAGCCCACTCCCGAAGGTGCGCGTGACTACATCGTTCCCTCAAGAATTCACAAGGGAAGCTTCTATGCGCTTCCTCAGTCTCCCCAGATCTATAAGCAGCTTTTGATGCGTTCCGGATTTCACCGCTACATTCAGCTTGCCCGTTGCTTCCGTGACGAGGACCTTCGTGCTGACCGTCAGCCCGAGTTTACACAGATCGACCTTGAGATGAGTTTTGCTACTCAAGAGGATATCATGGGTATGAACGAAGGCTTCATCAAGCGCGCGTTCAAGGAGACACTTGGAGTTGATATTCAGACTCCTATGCAGAGAATGACATATACCGAGGCTATGAACCGTTACGGCTCAGATAAGCCCGATACAAGATACGGAATGGAGATTATCGATATTTCAAAAGAAGTTGCTAAGAGCGAATTCGTTGTATTCAAGTCTGCACTTGAAATGGGCGGTAGCGTTCGTGCCATCGTTGCAAAGGGCGCAGCTGCAACTCTCACAAGAAAAGAAATCGATAAGCTTACAGAGCATGCTAAGGGTATTGGCGCTAAGGGACTTGCATACGTTCGTTGGGTAGACGATGCTGCTAACTGCTCATTTGCTAAGTTTATGACTGAGGACGAGCTTAATGCCATCTATACAAAGGTTGGTCTTGAAAAGGGTGACGTAATGCTTATCTGTGCTGATAAGAATAAGGTCGTTCTTCCCACACTTGGTGCACTTCGTCAGATCGTGGCAAGAAAGCTTGACATGATTCCCACAGGTGTGTTCAATTTCCTTTGGATTACAGAATTCCCCTTCTTTGAGTGGAATGAAGAAACACAGCACTGGGATGCTATGCACCATCCTTTCACAATGCCTCTTGAGGAATGCTTGCCCTATCTTGAAAGTGATCCCGGCAAGGTATTTGCAAGATGCTATGACATGGTTCTTAACGGTACAGAGCTTCTTTCCGGTTCTATCCGTATCACAGACTGGCAGCTTCAGGAGAAGATGTTCAAGGCACTCGGCCTTACACCCGAGGAGATCGACGCTAAGTTTGGTTTCCTTGTAGAAGCTTATAAGTACGGTGCACCTCCTCACGGTGGTTCAGGTATGGGACTTGACCGTCTTGCGATGGTAATGACAGAGGCAGATAGCCTTCGTGACGTTATCGCATTCCCGAAGGTGCAGAACGCAAGCGAGCTTATGAGTAAGTGTCCTGCTCCTCAGGATGACAGTACTCTTGCAGAGCTTGGTATTGCAGTTATCCCTCAGGAAGAGAAATAATTTTAAAAAACTATTTACAAAATATAAAAAATCGAGTATAATGCTTATATAAGAAAAACCTTTGAAAGAGAAGAAACCGAGATTTTATCGCAAAGAGAGTGCGCCCTTTGGCTGTGAGGCGCGCGGATAAAAACGGCTTGTGCGCTCCCGAGGTGCTGTCAAGAAACGGACGGACGTTTTATCGCGTTAAGATAATAGAGATGGGCAAGATTCTTTGCCCGAAGCAGAGTGGAACCGCGTTTTTATGCCTCTGCACCCGTTGGGTGCAGAGGCTTTTTTACGGAGGCAATTATGAAAGGAATGATTGGCTACGTTAAAAGCATAGGATATTTCACGTCAAAAATGTTCAAATCCATAATATATGAGATAATAAATGACGTAAATGCCGTAAAGGAAAGAGATCCATCCTCAAACAAAAGGATAGAAATTTTGCTTTTTAATCCGGGCGTCCACGCAATACTGCTATATCGCATATCTCATATCCTCTATCTTGGGGGACACAGAGGGATAGCACATCTTTTGAGCAATATAGCAAGATTTTTTACGGGAATAGAAATACATCCTGCCGCAATCATCGGCAAAAGATTGCTGATCGATCACGGAATGGGTGTGGTTATAGGAGAAACGGCAATCATCGGAGACGATTGCACCATCTTTCACGGAGTAACGCTCGGTGGTAGGGGAAATGTCAAGGGTAAGCGACATCCCACCCTGCAAAACGGGGTTTTTGTAGGCTCGGGAGCAAAGATACTTGGCAATATAGAGATAGGAAATAATGCAAAAATTGGAGCAAATGCCGTTGTTTTACAAAACGTTCCCAAAAATGCGACTGCAGTCGGCGTGCCGGCAAAGATTAATTATAAAAATTAATTTTATCGGTGTGCTCGCAGTAAGGTCGCTTTTGAATAAAGAATAAAAAATTAACATAAAAGAGGTAAAAAATGAAGCTTTACAACACAGCTACAAGACAAAGAGAGGATTTTGTTCCAAATGAGCCCGGAAAGGTAAGTATGTATACTTGCGGACCTACCGTTTATCACTTTGCTCATATCGGAAATCTTCGTTCCTACATTATGGAGGACGTTCTTGAAAAGTATTTCAGATACGTTGGCTATGACGTAACCAGAGTTATGAATATTACCGACGTTGGTCACTTGGCTTCCGATGCCGATACAGGTGAGGATAAAATGCTCAAGGGCGCAAAAAGAGAAAATAAAACAGTTATGGAGATTGCTCAGTTTTATACGGATGCCTTCTTCTCAGACTGTGATAAATTGAATATCAAGACTCCCGACGTTGTTGAGCCTGCAACAGGCTGCATCGACGAATTCATCAAGGTTATTGAGGGACTTATCGAAAAGGGTTACGCTTATCTTGCAGGAGGAAACGTTTATTTCGATACGTCAAAGCTTGAAAAGTACTATATTTTCAACGATTTCAAGGAAGAAGACCTTGCCGTTGGTGTTCGTGAGGGCGTTGAAGAGGACACAAATAAAAAGAATAAGAACGACTTCGTTCTTTGGTTTACAAAATCCAAGTTTGAGGATCAGGCACTCAAGTGGGATTCTCCTTGGGGCATCGGTTATCCCGGTTGGCACATCGAATGCTCATGCATCAGTATGAAGCATCTCGGTGAAAAGCTCGACATCCACTGTGGTGGTATCGACAACGCGTTTCCCCACCACACTAACGAGATTGCACAGAGTGAGGCTTATCTTGGACACAAGTGGTGCAACTACTGGTTCCACGTTCTTCACCTTAACACAAACAGTGGTAAGATGAGTAAGTCAACAGGTGAATTCTTGACAGTTTCCTTGCTCGAGAGCAAGGGGTATGATCCTATGGAATACCGTTTCTTCTGCATGCAGTCCCACTATAGAAAGAATCTTGTTTTCAGCTATGAAAACCTCGACAATGCCAAGATTGCATACGGCAAGCTCATTGCCCGTATTGCTACTCTTAAGGACGGTGGCGACCTTGATGCAGAACAGTTTGATGCTCTCAAGTCAAGATTTACAGACGCTATGGATAACGACCTTAACACATCCTTGGCAGTTACTGCACTTTATGACGTTTTGAAGGCAAAGACAACAGACGCAACAAAGCTTGCTCTTATTGCAGACTTTGACAGAGTTCTTTCTCTTGACCTTATCGGTCATGCAAATACTCTTCGTGCAAAGCAGGAAGAGGAGGCAAAAAAGGCACTTGCAGCACCCGAGGGTGTTTCTCCCGAGCTTGCAAGCGAGGTTGAGGCTCTCATCGTTGAAAGAGCAGAGGCAAAGAAGGCAAAGAACTATGCAAGAGCCGACGAGATAAGAAAATATCTTGCCGATAAGGGTATCACTCTTATCGATAGCTCTGCAGGAACAACCTATAAGCTTTCATAATATAAAATGAAACGAATTTTTGAAAAATATCGCGAGATAATAGCTTATATTTTCTTTGGTGTCGTTACAACGGCAGTCTCAATGGGAGTGTATTTCTCCATCCTGCTTTTTGCAGAGCATGTCGTGGGCATATCTCCGTCAGAGCCAAGGTTTTACTATGCTCGCATTGTGTCCCAGGTTTTACAATGGATAGCAGGAGTGCTTGTTGCATTCTTCACCAATAAAAAATGGGTATTCAATGCAAACGATACAACTAAAAAAGAAACTATAAACCAGCTTGTCTCATTTGCCGTTTCCCGATTTGGTACATTTTGGATTGATATGGCGCTTACCTTGGGAACGGTATGGATGTTGAACTCGTTAAATTATGTTCCGTTCACCTTCATAATCATATTCAGTGCCGATCTTTGGTCAAAGATCGTTGCATCCGTTGTGGTTATCGTTGCAAACTATATCATCAGCAAATTTTTTGTGTTTAAAAAAAGATAAAAAGAAACCGAGCAATCATTTGATTGCTCGGTTTCTTTTTATTTCTTTGTCCAAGTGCTTGGAATGAGCGCTATAAGAAGGGGATAAATCTCAAGTCTGCCAAAGAGCATGGCAAAAGAGAGAACTATCTTTGAAAAATCCGTATAGCTTGCGAACGTAACGTTGGGATCCACCTGTGAGAAGATGGGACCGATATTGTTAAAGCAGCTAAGGGCTGCAGTAAAGTTGGATTCAAATCCGAGTGGCTCGAAGGAGATGAGCAGTATGGTCGATACAAGGAACACAACATAGATAGCAAGATAAGCGCTAACGCTTGAAAGTGTTGTCTTGTCAACCGTCTTGCCCTCGAATTTAACTACGGAAATGCTTCTTGGATGAACAGTTTTGCGCAGCTCTTGCTTGATGTTTTTAATAAGCATGATAACTCTTGCCACCTTAAATCCACCACCCGTTGAGCCTGCACACGCACCAATGAACATAAGTGCTATGATAACGGTCTTGGAAAGGGCGGGCCAGGTGTTGAAATTAGCCGTCGCATATCCTGTTGACGTTATGATGGACGATACCTGGAAGGCGGATGCTCTGATTGCTTCTCCAACTGAATCGTAGAGGGGAAGTATATCGAGGCATATTACTGTACCCGAAACGAGTGCGATGCCAACGTAAACCCAAAGCTCTCCACTGGAGATAGCAGAACGGAATCTCTTCAATATAATCAAATAATAAAGGTTGAAGTTTATACCGAAGAGGAACATAAATGCCGCTATTACCCATTGAAGATAGGGGGAATATGATGCGATGCTGTCGTTTTTGATTCCGAAACCACCTGTACCTGCCGTACCGAAGGCGTGAACCAAGGAATCGTAAACGGGCATTCCTCCTGCAAGCAAAAGAACGATCTCAGCTGCAGTCATAACAAGATAGATAACGTAAAGAATTTTTGCCGTCTCTCTTGCCTTGGGAACAATTTTTCCCACGATGGGACCAGGCATTTCTGCTCGCATAATATGAATGGAACGGTCACTGATTGAAGGGAGAACTGCCATAATAAATACGAGAACACCCATACCACCCATCCAGTGAGTGAGGGATCTCCAAAAAAGAGAACCGCGGGAAAGGGATTCAACGTCCGTAAGGATGGTAGCACCCGTTGTTGTAAAGCCACTGACTGTTTCAAAGAACGCGTCAACGTAGGAGGGGATTTCTCCACTTAAAACAAAGGGAATAGCACCTATGGCAGACATTAAAAGCCAACCCAAAGCAACTATAATAAATCCTTCCTTGGCAAAAATAACTCTGTTTTGAGGCTTGAATATAAGACAAAGTGCCGCGCCGACTATAAAGGCTATAAGCATTGACACAAGGAAAGCATTTACTGTGTTTATTTCCTTATATATCAAAGCAACTGCGGTGGGACATATCAACAGTATCGCCTCGATCAAGGTTAATTGACCAAGAATGGAAAATACCATTTTTTTATTCATGAAAGTACCTCTTATCCTAAGATATCGTCAATATCCTGAAGTTTACGGTCGGCACAAATAACAACCACCTTGTCACCTGCGAGAATCATATTATTACCGGAGGGGATGATGGTTCTTCTGCCTCTTGTGATACCTGCAATAAGAACGCTGGGCTTGAGCTTGATGTCCTTGAAGGGAATACCGATTGCCTTTGAACCCTCGATAACCTTGAATTCAAGAGCCTCAGCCTTACCGTCCATAAGCTGATACAAGGTTTCTACGTTAGAGCCCTTTGTGTTTTCGAGTGCTCTTGCATAACGAACCATAATATTTGTGCTAAGACGGGAGGGACAAACGATTGTTTCAATTCCAAGCTTTTCTGCCATGGGCAAAAGCTCGTCGCGATTTATTTTTGTAACGATTTTAGGAACGTTGTGCATAGAAGCAAAGATGGAGAGCATTATATTTTCCTCATCCATGCCCGTAAGAGCAACAAAGGCGTCCATATTGCTGATGCCTTCCTCTAAAAGAAGCTCCTGATTTGCCCCGTCACCGTGGATAATAACTGCTTCGGGAATCTCAGATGCAAGGCGCTCGCAAACCTCAAGCTTTTGCTCGATGATTTTAACGTCAACGCCAAGGGAGATGAGCTTTTTCGCAAGATAGTATGAGGGCTTACCGCCACCGAGAATCATAACGCTCTTTGCTCTCTTACGAAGAAGACCAAGCATACTAAGAAGCTTTGTAATCTCGGAGTGAGCGGCAACAAGACCGATTCTGTCACCCTCCTTAAGCTCAAAGCGACCGTCAGGAATAAACACGTCATTATCTCTTTGAACGGTACAAATAAGATAATCAGCCTTGTATTTTTCTCTCATTTTGATAAGGCTCATTCCGTCAAGTGAGGAATCCTTAGGCAAAATGATTTCTATCATTTCGATGTTTCTTCTTGAAAATCTTTCAATTCTTACAGCGGAAGGGAGCTGAAGGATATTGGAAATCTCCTCTGCCACCAAAAGCTCGGGGTTTAATGTGATTGAAAGATTCAAATTCTGGCGCAAAAATCCAAGTCCCTGGTCATTGTACTCTGGATTTCTGATTCGTGCAACGGAATGCTTTGTGCCAAGCTTTCTTGCAAGGAAGCATGAAAGCATATTCATTTCGTCTGAGCTGGTTGTGGCCACGATAACATCTGCAGAATCCACCTCGGCTTCTGTAAGAGTGTCGTTATCAACGGCATTACCGCAAACTCCCATTATATCGTATGTGTTTGTAGTGTCATTGAGAACGGCAGAATTGTTGTCGACTGCAATCACGTCGTGTCCTTCTGCGGTGAGGCTTTGAATCATTGATTTACCGATTTTTCCACAGCCTACGATGATTATTTTCATAAAATCCTCCTATACTCATTATTGAAATGAGAGGTGTAATTTAAAGATTAAAATCAATTATATCACAAATTTACATAAAAATCAAGAAAAAACAAAAAATCCCGAATAAATCGGGATTTTATTTGTTATAAAGCGTTCCAGGATACGTTTGTAACGTATGGCTTTTCACTGAGGAGCTGCATGAGCTCGATTTCCTTGATGGTGTGACGGATGTTGAAGGTAAGCTTGTATTCGTTGGCATCTCCACTCTTTGCAAGCTTGATTGCGTGAGGAGATGACTTGGTAAGCCCTGATATCTCCTTGATAATGTCATCAATAGGTGTCTCAGAGGGAAGGGTAAGCTCCACCTCAACATAGTAGTGAGTTTCGATCTTTGCAGAAGGTCCTGCCAACAAAAGCTGAATAACGAGGATGAGTGCGGTCGCAAAGATTGTGATGGTATACATACCGGCACCTGCCGCCATACCGATACCTGCACAAGTCCAGATGCCTGTTGCAGTGGTCAAGCCCTTTACGGATGCACCGCGAACGAAAATTACACCTGCACAAAGGAAGGAAACGCCCGTAACAATGTTTGAAGCTATTCTTGAAGCGTCTGCACGATATTCATCAGTGAGATTAAGATTTCCAAAGCCGTATTGCGAAACTATCATAAAGAGAGCAGCGCCAAGAGCCAGGATGATGTGGGTTTTGATACCCGCATCCTTTCTTCTGATGCTTCTTTCAAGACCGATAACTCCACCGCAAAATCCGGCAAAAAGGAGTCTGAAAATAAGATCCTGATGAATCACTATATCGTTGATTATCTGCTGCATTATTTACCTCCTTTGAATAAAATGTTTTTTTGGAATTGTAATAATACATTGTAGCATATGTTGTTATAAAAATCAATAGATATATATGCAAATATGACAAAAAAATAACACAATTAAGAGTAAAATAGTAAAATATGCTTTTTTGAGTGCCCAAAATCATATAAATTTTGGTTAATTGTATTGACAAAATGAAAGAAATAATGTACAATTTATTTACCCCTATAATATTTTAAAGGAGATCCCTTGATGAAGAAATTAGTTTCTGTTTTATTGATAATGACACTTGCGTTTTCGGCTTTCATGATAACACCCATGTCTGCTTATGCAGAGGAAGTGGCTGATGAGGTCGTTGACGATACAACAACCACACCCGACCAGGACGAAACAGTTGATGGAGATGCTTCAACAGGTGAAGAAACAACCGAGCCTGAGGATGGCACAGTAGAAGATGATACAACTACTGAGGGCGACAGTGAAGAAAATACAGAAAACGGTGACGAATCAGATACTACCGGTGATTTCCTTTCACAGTATTTGCCTATCGATGCTCTTACTGAGCTCAAGGATGCGCTCTTCGGATTTGTAGAGCAGATGTTCAACTTCATCGCAAACAACGAAACATATAGCAGCATCGCAACTGCAGCTCTTGCTGTATTGGCTGTGCTTGCAATTCCCGTTGTGTTTGCAGGAATCGTTATTGTTTATGCCGCTATCGGTGGCATGGTAATCATCGCAGGTGCTTTGACAGCTGTTGTTGAAGTATTCTTTGAAATGGTTCCCTCATTCTTCTTGTAATAAATAAGCTAACGTCCAACCGAAATCGGTTGGACGTTTTTTTATTGGCGGAGAAGTATATAAAACAAAAAACCAACCCAAAGGGTCGGTTTTTTGTTGGAAAACTATGAAAAAAGGATATATGAAAAAAACTATCACGCAATATTAAATGTCCGTGAAAAAGCACTTGCTAAAGCAAGTGCTTTCTCTGGTGGGGGATGGTGGATTCGGACCACCGAAGTCAGTGACAACAGATTTACAGTCTGCCCCCTTTGGCCGCTCGGGAAATCCCCCAAAAAAATGGAGCTGGTGATCGGAGTCGAACCAACAACCTGCTGATTACAAATCAGCTGCTCTGCCATTGAGCCACACCAGCGTATCATTTTTACGGAACGTTGATATTATAGCACAGCCCAAAGCAAATGTCAATACCTTTTTTAAACTTTTTTCAAGAATTTTTTGATATTTTTTTCAAAAAAGAGAAAAAAAGGGAATATTTTTTTGAAAAAAGACTTGATTTTTTGTTTTTTTGTGATATAATAATAAAGTCGAGCGAATAAATCGCCACTTGTGGAGAGATGGCTGAGCTGGTCTAAGGCGCACGATTGGAAATCGTGTGAACGCTAATACCGTTCCGAGGGTTCGAATCCCTCTCTCTCCGCCACAAAAAAAGATAGCACCCAATAGGGTGCTATTTTTTATTGTTACAGTAAGGATTCGAACCCGAGGATGTTCCGGGTGAGCAAGTAAAAACATCACAGTGTGATGTTTTTATGAAGGGAAGGAGCCAAAGCAAGGAGACTTGTGAGTGAATTATTCACGAAGGAAGACGACTATGCGACGCGAGTGGGGAATCCTTCTCTTCCTTATATATTAATATCCAATTAAAAAGCAAAACAGCCGATTTTTAAATAATTAAAGGATTTGCTATTGAAAATAATAAAATAATGTAGTATAATAAACGTGTATTTGGCTTTTGCCGTTCTTATTATTTGTTTTCGGGAGAAAAGAAATGGAAATTAAAAAGATAGTTATCACCGGCGGTCCTTGCGCGGGCAAAACAACCGCTATGAATAGAATACAGGGCGTTTTCACCAAGCTTGGCTATACGGTGCTTTTCGTTCCTGAAACTGCTACCGAGCTTATCACAGGTGGAGTTGCTCCTTGGACTTGTGGTACAAATGTTGAATATCAGGTGTGCCAGATGCAGCTCCAACTTGAAAAGGAGAGAATTTTTACACAGGGCGCACTTACTATGCCCGTTGATAAGATACTTCTTGTGTGCGACCGTGGTGCACTTGACAATAAGGCATATATGACACAGTCGGATTTCAATCTTGTGCTTGACGTTGTAGGTCATAACGAGGTAGAGCTCAGAGATAGCTATGACGCAGTTTTCCACCTCGTTACTTGTGCTAAGGGTGCAGAGGAATTTTATACACTTGAAAACAACGGTGCAAGAACTGAAACTGTTGAGCAGGCAACTGCACTTGACGATAAGATAATTGCCGCTTGGACGGGGCATCCCCACCTTCGAATTATCGATAATGCAACTGATTTTGAATTCAAGATCAAGCGCTTGCTCGATGAGATGACGTCCTTCCTTGGCGAAGAGACTCCAAGAGATATCAAGAGAAGATTCCTTATCGACTATCCCGACATCGCACATCTTGAAAGCTTGTCAAACTGTCAAAGAGTCGAAATCAGCCAAACGTATCTCATCTCCCAGGACGGAGAAGAGAACCGTGTGCGCCAAAGAGGCGTTGACGGAAATTATATCTATTTCCAAACTAAAAAGAGAAATACAAAGGGATCACAGAGAATTCGTCTTGAGCGCCGTCTTTCAAAGGATGAGTATATCAGACTTCTTATGGATGCTGATCCTTCTTGCCGTCCTATCAGAAAGACAAGATATTGCTTGACCTATATGAATCAGTATTTCGAGATAGACGTTTATCCCTTCTGGAATGATAAAGCTATTATTGAGATCGAGCAGAGCAATGAAAATGCCGAAATTATTTTCCCCGAATTTGTTCACGTTGTTCGCGAGGTTACTGACGACGAGGCTTATAAGAATCTTACACTGGCAAAAATTTAACAAAAATAACCCACTCGATACAGAGTGGGTTTTGTTTTTGGATTCTATAATTTGTTAAATCACCTTGACATAGGAAAAACATTGTGATATAATTATCAATGTTTTGAAAATACTTATTTGGAGGACGAAAAAATGAATCGTTTAGAAGGTAAGGTTGCTATCATCACAGGTGGAAACTCCGGTGTTGGTGCAGCAACTGCTATGAAATTTGTTAATGAAGGCGCAAAGGTTGTTATTACAGCGCGCCGTGAAGCTCAGCTTGAAGAGGTTGCCGCTAAGATCCGCGAGGTTGGTGGTGAGGTTCTTCCCATCTGCTCGGACATCTCTAAGCCCGAGGATGCAGTAAGAGTTGTTGCTGAAACAATGGCTAAGTTTGGCAAAGTTGATATTCTTATCAACAATGCAGGCGTTCTTGATAGCGGTCTTAAGGCTATCGACAGCGTAAGTGATGAGGATATGGATAGAGTTATCGATATCAACACAAAGGGAACAATGTGCATGACACGTGAGGTTGCTAAGGAAATGGCTAAGACAGGCTACGGCTCAATCGTTAACGTTGCATCTGTTGCAGGCGTTATGGGATGTGGTGGTGCTGCTTACGTTGCATCCAAGGCTGCTATTGTTGGCCTTACAAGACACACAGCTCTCCGTTTTGCAGGTACTAACGTTCGTTGCAATTCTCTTTGCCCCGGCACAATCGTAACACCCATGGTTGCAGGCATGAGCGCAGCAAATATGGATATGAATATCTTTGGTCAGATGATGAAGCACAATGACCTCAAGGTTCAGCCCTGCTTCCCCGATGACGTGGCTAATATGCTCGTATTCTTCGCATCCGATGAATCGCGCGCAATCACAGGTCAGTCCATCGTAACAGACTTTGGTTCTACACTTTAATATTCATTAATGAAAAAACCGCACCGGAAGGTGCGGTTTTTTGTTGTTGATGCGATTATTCGATTCCAAGAACCTTATATCCCTGTGCTTCGACTGTTGTTTTGAGTGTTTCGTCGGATACGGGAGAGGTGAGGGTGAGAGTCGCTTTCTTTTCCTTATGGCTGGGGATTACGTTTTCAACTCCGTCAATAGCCTCAAGTGCCTTTTTAACGTGTGCTTCACAGTGGGGACACATCATACCTTCGATTTTGATAGTTTTATTCATGGGTTTAAACTCCTTTTTATGTGTTTTGTGCTTTTTATAGACGTTTATAAGATTGAGTCTTAATGCGTTCATTACAACGCAAAAGCTTGAAAGACTCATTGCCGTAGCGCCGATCATTGGTGTGAGAGTGATTCCAAAGGGAATAAGCACTCCACATGCCAAGGGGATGCCAAGGCAGTTGTAGAAGAATGCCCAGAAAAGACTGAGCTTGATATTGGAAAGTGTTGCACGGCTAAGCTTTATTGCTGCAGGAACGTCTGCCATATTGCTCTTGATGAGTACGATGCTGGCACTGTCTATCGCAATGTCCGTGCCCGAGCCGATTGCTATTCCTATATCAGCTGAGGTGAGAGCAGGAGCATCATTGATACCGTCACCCACCATTGCCACCTTGCCGTATTTTTTGAGATCGTTGATTATTTGTTCCTTGCCGTCGGGAAGAACACCCGCAATGACCTCGTCCACTCCTGCCTGCTTTGCAATAGCTTTGGCGGTCTTTTCGTTGTCGCCTGTAAGCATAACGGTCTTGATTCCCATTGCAGAAAGCTCTGAAATTGATTCGCGAGCATCGGCTTTTATTGTGTCCGCAACGGCTATGATGCCAAGCAAGGAATCATCCTTCGAAAAGAACATCGGTGTTTTGCCATTTTCTGAAAGAGCGGTCGCATTTTCCTTTAAAGATGGGGAAATAGTGGCAAATCTACTAACAAAAAGCTCGTTTCCACCTCTTATAACATATTCGTCGACGCTTCCTTCAAGCCCATTGCCGGTGATAGTGCTAAAGGACGTGACTACCTTGGTCTGCGTGCCTTCCTCCTCACCTTTTTCAACGATTGCACGGGAGAGGGGATGCTCACTTTGCTTTTCGAGTGAATAAGCAAGTGACAAAAGCTCATTCTTGTCGACTCCGTCGGCACAAATAATATCAGTCACCTTGGGATTTCCCTCGGTGATAGTACCTGTTTTGTCAAGTGCGATGACCTTTATCTTGCCGGCCTCTTCAAGAGAAACGGCATTTTTAAAGAGTATTCCGTTTTTTGCTCCCACACCACTTGAAACCATGATGGAAACAGGGGTAGCAAGTCCCAACGCACAGGGACAACTGATAACGAGAACGGATATCGCTCTTGTAAGAGAAAATTCAATGCCTTTTCCGATTATCATCCAGACAATGAATGCAAGGATCGATATACCGATAACTGTCGGCACGAAGATGCCCGATACCTTGTCGGCAATTTTAGCGATTGGTGCTTTGCTTGATGAAGCATCTTCTACCATTTTTATGATTCGGGAGAGCATCGTTTCATCCCCAACGCTCGTCGCCCGACATTTTAAAAAGCCTGAACGGTTTATGGTCGCAGAATATACGCTATCACCGATTGCTTTATCAACGGGAAGACTTTCTCCTGTTAAAGCCGATTCGTCAAGTGATGATTCACCCTCGATTATGATTCCGTCAACTGCAACGCTTTCTCCGGGTCTTACTGTGAAGATATCACCTATTTTAACTTCGGAAATTGGAATTGATATCTCTTTTCCATCCCTTAAAATATTTGCATTTTCTGGAGCTAAGCTTGTAAGCTTGTCAAGAGCATTGGTCGTTTTACCCTTTGCAATTGCCTCAAGCATTTTGCCAAGCGTGATGAGTACAAGTATCATAGCCGCCGATTCAAAATAGAGGCCGTGAAGAAGGGCTTGCTTATCCGCATCCTCATTCAACATCATAAATATGATGGCAACGCTATAGATAAACGAAGCACCCGATCCCAACGAAACGAGAGTGTCCATATTGGGAGCAAGCTTGATTGCAGATTTGATTCCACTTGTAAAGAAGTTCTTGTTTATCACCATTATCACGATGCAAAGAAGCATTTGCAATATTGCTATTGCTACGTGATTTTGATGCAAGAAGGAGGGAAGAGGGAATCCCCACATGCTATGCCCCATTGCGATATACATAAGGATGAGCAAAAAGCCAAGTGAGATGATAAATCGGTTTCGTATTGCCTTTATTACTTCATTTTCTTTTGCTTTATTCGATTTTTGAGTGGATTTTGCCTTTTTTGAGTCAAAGAGCTCTGCGCCGTATCCGGCATTTATTACTGCGGAAATGACGTCGATCTCATTTGCTGAGCCTTCAACCTCCATTGAATTGGTCAGAAGGTTTACGGAGCAGGACTCGACTCCGTCTAACGAAGAGACAGCTCTTTCCACTCTGGCTGAGCACGCAGCGCAGCTCATGCCTGTAACACTGTATTTTTTCAAGATTTCACCTTCAATTGTATTTTTTATATCATTATTATACAACATTTTTTTGCGAAAATCAATAGATGAAAATCAATGAAATCCATTATGTAAATGTGAAATAAAAAGCAATAAAAGTGAATAATTTGTGAAAATATTCGTTGACACAAAAAGCAATATTGTCGATTTGTGTGATAAAATCAGGTGAAATCATATCCGTTTGCGTTCCTTTTGCACAGTGACACACCTGCTCTTTACTACATCTTGCTTACTGCGGTTGCTATTGGAGGAATGTCACTTGCTGCTAAGAAAAAGGCATAAACTAAATGCTACATAAAAAAGCTCCCGACACGTGTCGAGAGCTTTATTTTATTTAAATTAAGCCTTGTTTGCAGAACCGAAGAGCTCGATCTTTTCACGAACAGTTGCCTTGATAGCCTCTGTACCGGGAGCGAGGAGCTTTCTGGGGTCAAAGCCCTTACCGGAAAGATCCTTGCCTGCTTCAACGTATTCTCTTGTTGCAGCTGCGAATGCGAGCTGGCACTCTGTGTTAACGTTGATCTTGGAAACACCAAGGTCGATAGCCTTCTTGATCATTTCTGCAGGGATGCCTGTGCCACCGTGAAGAACGAGGGGCATAGAGCCTGTCTTTTGCTGGATAGCATCGAGTGTATCGAAGGAAAGACCGGGCCAGTTAGCAGGATACTTACCGTGGATGTTACCGATACCTGCAGCAAGCATTGTAACGCCGAGATCTGCAATCATTTTGCACTCGTCGGGATCAGCGCATTCGCCTGCGCCAACAACGCCGTCTTCCTCACCGCCGATTGAACCAACCTCTGCTTCAAGAGAGAGTCCAAGCTCGTTTGTGATTCTAACAAGTTCCTTTGTCTTTTCGATGTTTTCTTCGATGGGGTAGTGAGAGCCGTCAAACATAACTGAGGAGAAACCTGCCTCGATACATTTAAGAGCACCCTCGTATGAGCCGTGGTCAAGGTGAAGAGCAACGGGAACTGTGATGCCAAGTCCCTCGATCATACCGTTAACCATGCCAACGATTGTCTTATAGCCGCACATGTACTTGCCTGCGCCCTCGGAAACACCGAGAATAACAGGGGAGTTCATCTCCTGAGCAGTTTGAAGAATGGCTTTTGTCCATTCAAGATTGTTGATATTGAACTGACCAACTGCATAGTGGCCTTCTTTAGCTTTTGTAAGCATTTCTTTTGCTGATACAAGCATTGTCAAATCCTCCGAAATAAAAATTTACCAACGATTATTATATACTATTTTTTTGCAAAAATCAATAGCTTATAGAAATTTTATGCAAAGATAGGAATTATTTGAGTGATTTTGCCAAAATAAAGAATATTAACAGTGTAAAAATCTCTTGACATTTCACAAAAAAGGTTGTAAAATATAAAATGGTAAACTAAAGGCTGTAAGAGGCTATTTGGAATACATTGAAAAAAAGTAAATATGAAAAAGGAGGTGCAATATGGATTATTTGTATGTGATTATAGCAGTCGTATCAATTGCCATTGGCGTCTTTGCCGGAATGATACTCAGACAAAAGATTGCTGAGGCTAAGATAGGATCTGCTGAAGAAGAAGCTAAACGAATCGTACTTGACGGTGAAAAACAGGCTGAGACAAAGAAGAAAGAAGCCCTCATCGAAGCTAAGGAAGAAATTCTCAGACAGAGAAATGAATCCGAGCGCGAGATGAAAGAACGCCGCAACGAGATCTCTAAGACAGAGCGTCGCTTGGTTCAGAAGGAAGAAAACCTTGACAAGAAGAGTGAAGCTCTTGAAAAGAAGAACGAGCAGCTTGACAAAAAGCTCAAGGATGCAGACGTTGTAAGAGGTCAGGTTGAAGAAGCACTTGCAAAGCAGCTTTCAGTTCTTGAAACAATCTCAGGTCTTTCCGTAAGTGAAGCTAAAGAGCAGCTTATAGAAAAGATCGAAAGCCAGGTTAAGCACGAGCTTGCTCAAAGACTTGACGAGCTTGAAACACAGTTCAAGGAAGAATCCGAAGAAAAAGCACGAAACATTTTGTCCCTTGCAATTCAGCGTTGTGCAGCTGACCACGTAGCAGAGGCAACTATCTCTGTTGTGGCATTGCCCAGTGAAGAAATGAAGGGTAGAATTATCGGTCGTGAGGGTAGAAATATCCAGAAGATCGAAACGCTTACGGGTGTTGAGCTTATTATTGACGACACACCCGAGGCAATCACTATTTCAGGCTTTGATCCCGTTCGCCGTGAGGTGGCGAGAGTAGCGCTTGAAAAGCTTATCTCCGATGGCCGTATCCATCCCGCAAGAATCGAAGAGATGGTTGAAAAGGCACAGAAGGAGGTTGACGCTTCTGTTAAGAAGGCCGGTGAAAGAGCAACCTATGAGGTTGGAATCAACGGCATTAATCCCGAGCTTGTCAGATTGCTTGGTCGCTTGCGCTACCGTACAAGCTATGGACAGAACGTACTTAAGCATTCCATTGAAGTTGCATTTTTGGCAGGTATGATGGCAGACGAGCTTGGTGTTGACGCTAACGCGGCAAGAAGAGCAGGTCTCCTTCACGATATCGGTAAGGCGTTCCCCCACGACGTTGAGGGCTCTCACGTTGAAATTGGTGTAAACGCTGCCAAGAAGTATAAGGAAAGCAGAGAGGTCGTACATGCTATTGAGGCTCACCATAATGACGTTGAGCCCAAGACAATCATTGCGATCTTGGTACAGGCGGCAGACGCTATTTCTGCTGCAAGACCTGGTGCACGCCGCGAGGATATGGAGAACTATATCAAACGTCTTCAGAAGCTTGAAGAAATTGCTACAGGCTTTGAGGGTGTTGAAAAGGCATTTGCTATCCAGGCAGGACGTGAGGTTCGCGTTATGGTTAAGCCTGAACAGGTTAATGACGAGGGCATGAAGCTTATTGCTCGCGAAATGGCCGCAAAGATTCAGGAAGAAATGAAGTATCCCGGACAGATTAAGGTTCACTTGATCAGGGAAAGCAGAGTTGCAGATTACGCGAAGTAATATGCACAAGTCTCAACAACTGTTTGTGTTGTTTTTATATAGATATTTTAAATAAAACTACACCGAGAGTTATTCGGATTTATCCGATTGAGTATAAAAAGGTGCTATGAGATTTCTCATAGCACCTTGTTTTTTATTGTTTGTTTTTTGCTTTTAATGTGATCGTGAAGGTTGTTCCGTCCTCTTCGTTGGATTCAACTGATATTTTTGCACCTATCATATCACATTTTTTCTTGGCAAGTGAAAGTCCAAGACCGTGACCTCCCACCTCGCGCTCCTTGTTTGTTCTGTAAAAGCGCTCAAAAACGTGGGGGATCTCGTCGGGCTTGATATATTCACCCTTGTTGTTTATGGTGAAATACACCTTTTTTGAGGATTGATAAAGCGCGATGCTTATCTTTCCGTTTTCGTTGCTGTATTTGATAGCATTGTCAAAAAGTATTTCGAGAATCTTTGAGAATGTGGAACGGTGAGTTCTTACGAAAATATTTGGCTGAATACCGCTTTCGATGGAAATGTTCTTTTCGAATGCAACGACCTCAAATTGAAGGATGGAGTTTTCCACGACCTCACTAAGGTCGATCTCACCTATCTTAAGCTCTTCCTTTGCAGCTTCTCCCTTTGCAAGCTCGAGCATCTTGTTGATAAGATCACTCATTCTGCCCGCCTCCTCACCCGTGCTTTCTATCCATTTCATCTGCGACTCAACGGTGTCATCCTTG
Source organism: Eubacteriales bacterium (assembly GCA_045643885.1). Classification (GTDB taxonomy): domain Bacteria; phylum Bacillota; class Clostridia; order Oscillospirales; family CAG-272; genus RGIG4608. Next base: position 29,108 of record JAZRFY010000006.1, read on the forward strand.
TGAGCGGCAATGATGTTGGTATTTGCAAGAATAACAGTGAGTGGAGTTTTAAGGTCGTGAGAGGCATCTGCCAAGAACTGCTTTTGCTGATTCCACGCCTCCTCAACGGGAGAGATGGCTATGTCTGCTAAGCGTTTACTGATATATAAGAAGAGTAAAAGGCTCACCAAAACGGCTATTACTGACTGAACAAGAGACTCTCTCACTCTCTCGTTAAGATGCTCACGGGATATGAAGGAGATGATGGTTGCGTGCTTTAAGGTCGACTTCATGAAGCTGAGGTTCATATTGAATATAGTACCTCTTGAGTTCTCGCTTTTTAAAGCGATGTTGGTCATATCGATCATGGTTTGATCGATCTCATTTGAAGCCGGGTAAATTATATTGCCGTTTGAGTCCACGATAATAACGGTAGAAACGTCATAAACAAGGTCATCAGGCTTTGGAGGATGGCTCGGCGTGTCCGGAAATGTTGCTTGAATCTGGCTTATATTGCTATTAAGTGCAATATTAAGTTTGTTTTCCTCACTCGCATATATGAAAAGACATAGAGCTGAAAAAATAGTGACGATTACAATACCAAGCAGCAGCATATTGTTGAGTATAAATTTTGCTTTTAGCTTTTTTATCATATTATACCTCCTTGCGTGCTTGAGGTGAGCTTGTAACCGAGCTTTTTAGCTGATACTATCTCAACGAATGATTCTACAAACAAAAGCTTTTTGCGAAGGAATGATATATATGCCTCAACGTTGTTGTCGCCTGCATCGGAGTCATATCCCCAAATTTTTGCAATGAGGTCCTGCTTGGAGATGATAACCTCTGGCTTTGTCATAAACATCTTGAGAATTTCACATTCTTTAAAATTAAGATGAATGCTTTTGGCACTTTTGGAACAAGATAATTTTGACTGATCGAGGTGCAAGGTTATATCATCAAATTTGATTTCGTCAAGGATCACCTCTCCGCGACGGCGCGTGAGGACTCTAAGTCTTGCAAGAAGCTCGTCGGGGGAGAAGGGCTTTGTCATATAATCGTCAGCACCTGCATCAAGCCCCTTGACCTTGTCTGAAATTGTATCCTTGGCAGTGAGCATGAGCACGGGAGTGGTCACCTTTTTGCGTCTTAACTCAAGGCATATGTCAAATCCGTTCATAGAAGGGAGCATAACGTCAAGAATAATGCAATCGTAAATGCCACTTTCGGCAAAGGCAAGTCCTTCCTCACCGTCATAGACGACATCTACCATATATTTTTGTTCAAGAAGAATGTGAGAAAGCGCGTCTGCCAGGCGCTTTTCATCTTCAACGATAAGAATTTGCATGTCCGTCTCCTTTCTTTTTTATATCTTATATTATATTACATAATTTGATTTTTCACAAGACATTTTAAATTAAAATACTTAAAAAATGCTTAAAGCATGTATTTTTTGATGAAAAATATTATTTTTTATGTTTTTTTAAAGAATACGATTTACAATTAAACTAAAGTATGGTAAAATAATATATTAAATGGTGTGTTTAAATCATATTTTAGGAGAGGAGTGGTTCTTTTGGCGGATATTATGATATTCAAGCGCATGGAGAAGAAATATCTTCTCAGTGCCGAAGAAAAGAATAAGCTCTTATCCATCATAGGTGATAAGCTCGTTCCTGACCGATACGGAAAAAACACGATTTGCTCACTATATCTTGATACTCCCGATTATCTTCTTATAAGAAACTCCATCGATGCGATTTCCTATAAGGAGAAGCTAAGAATAAGAAGCTACGGTCCACCCGAGGGTGATGCCATAGTTTTCTTTGAAATCAAGAAGAAATATAAGGGTATCGTTCATAAGAGAAGAGTTTCTATGCCGCTTGGAAAAGTATTTGAGTATATTGAAAGCGGAGAAATGCCGTTTGACACTCAAATAATGCGAGAAATTGACTATCTTATGAGCTTTTATAGACAACCAAAGCCCAATGTGTGCATCCTTTGTGAAAGGGAGGCATTCTTCTTGGCTGAGGATTCAAGCGTAAGACTTACCTTTGACGAAAAATTGAGGTACAGACGAGGATTTCCGACCCAAGAAAACTCAAAAGAGGGAACTCCCATCGTAAAAGAAGGGGAATACATTCTCGAAATAAAAACACCGGGTGCAATGCCCTTGTGGCTTGCAAGTGCACTTTCGGAATGCAAGATATATCCAAGATCATTTTCAAAATATGCCCATGCGTATTATGACATCACAAACAACCAGAGAGGAATTTCACAATGAACTTTTTTAATAATATTTTTACTAACGGAACTACATTGACAACATATCTCATCAGTGCAATTTTTGCACTTGCTTGCGGTGCAGTTGTAGCATTTTCAAGCTCCTTTAAGGCAAGAGTTTCCAAAAGCTTTTTTGCAAGCCTTATCATCTTGCCCTTCGCTGTTCATACAGTTATTCTTATGGTTAACGGCAACATCGGCGCGGGAATTGCAGTAGCGGGTGCTTTTTCGCTTATCAGATTCCGTTCCGTTCCTGCAAAGGCTAAGGACATTATTTCTCTCTTCGTGGCAATGGCGTCAGGTCTTGCTTGCGCGGCAGGTTACGTTGGAATCGCGTGTGTTTTCACATTTATCGCGTGTGGACTTATAGTGCTTTTGTCAAGCATCAATATGAGAAGTGACAGAGAGCAGGAGCTTCGTATAACTCTTCCCGAAAACCTTAATTTCATAGGTGCATTTGACGACCTTTTCGAGAAGTACACAAACAAAGCAAGTCTTGTGTCCGTCAAGAGCGCTAATATGGGCAGCCTCTACAAGCTTACATATAGAATCGAGTTGAAGGATGAAAGCAAGATGCGTGAGTTTATTGACGATCTTCGTATAAGAAACGGCAATCTTGAAATTGCAATCTTCAGACTCGAGGAAACTTCGGAGGAATTGTAATGATCAAGAAAAACAGCATGCTTCGACTTTTTGCTTTGACGTGCTTGCTTGCGATGGTATTTTCAGTGACATCTTGTGATCAGAGACTTGACGGTGGCTCACAAACTGGCAACAATGGTAATACTACCATCGATAGCATTGACATATCCGAGATCGCATCATCCATTGATGCTTCCTTCAACGAAAAGGATCTCGATTTCAGTTATAACGAGGCAACTGCTACAAAAATCGAATTCTCGGGTAGCACAGCATCAATCAACGGCTCCGGAGCAAGAGCAAACGGCTCGAGCGTTACCATATCGGGAAATGGTGTTTTTGTGGTTTCGGGCAGCACACAAAACGGCTCCGTAACAGTGACTGCCGATGCATCCAGCAAGGTTCAAATCGTTCTTGACGGAGCATCTATCACTAATGAAAACGGCCCTGTAATTCACATAAAGAGTGCCAAAAAGGTTGTTTTGACTCTTGCCAAGGGTACAAGCAACACACTTGCTGACGGTCAAAGCTATAGCATAACTGATGCCGGTGCAAACGTTGATGGCGCTATCTTTTCAAAGGCAGATCTCGTTCTTAACGGAGAGGGAAGCCTCACACTTGTGGGAAACAATGCTCACGGTATAGTTTCAAAGGATAAATTGACTATTACCGGTGGTAACTACGATATCACGTCAACAGGCGTTGGTATCTGTGGTAAGGACTGTCTTAAGATAACCTCTGCAGATATCAGGATTAACTCCGGCAAGGACGGAATCAAGTCCGATAATGAGCTTGAAGCAGGAAGGGGATTTGTTTATATCAAGGACGGAAAGCTTTCTATCACATCTAATAACGATGCGATTCAAGCATTTACCGTAGCATATATCGAGGGTGGAGAATTCACTCTTAAAACCAAGTCAACCTTATCAACCGATTCATCCAAGGCAATCAAGGCAGGGGGTGCAATTGCAATAAGCGGTGGCACGTTCAGCATTGATTCACAGGATGACGCCATCCATTCCGACGGCAACGTTGCTGTTGCAGGTGGTACACTTGTTCTTTCAAGTGCCGATGACGGAATCCATGCCGATGACACACTTTGCATTTTGGGTGGCAATATTTCCATCAACAAAAGTTATGAGGGAATCGAGGCAACTGATATATTGATTGAAGATGGCTATATCGAAATCAACTCAACCGATGACGGAATGAATGCCGCAGGTGGCAACGATGCCAACGAGGGAGTTTCAGGTAGACCCGGAATGGACTTCTTCGATTCGGGAGTTGGTAGCATCGTAATCAGTGGTGGATATCTTATTATGCACAACGAGGGTGACGGAATCGACGCTAACGGCACTGTTGAAATAAGTGGAGGTATCGTTCTTGTTGACGGACCTCAGGCAAGCATGAACGGTTCGTTTGACTATGGAAAGTCTGCAAAAATTACCGGTGGTATCGTCATTACGCTTGGCACAAGTAGTATGGCGCAAAATTTCACTGAGGCAACACAGGGTTCTATCCTTGTAAGCAGTAGTGGTTATTTTACTGCAGGTACTACTCTTTGTCTTTGCGATGATAAGGGCAACGTTATTCTTGCATTTACGTCAAGCAAGGCATTTAGTGGGGCGCTTTTCTCAGCTCCCGAAATTGAAAAGGGAGGCACATATACCTTCTACATCAATGCAACCGTTGAAGGTCTTGATGAAAACGGCTTTGCTCACAACACCACAAAGACGGGCGGAGAAAGCTGTGGCACTGTAACTGTTACCGACTACATTTGTGGTTAAGGCTCGGGAATGCCCGGTGGAATGCCCGGCGGTGGTAGACCGAGATAAAAATAAAAATCGATAGCTGAGGAATCAGCTATCGATTTAATTATATTTCCTTTATTTCTTCTCCGTCAACGTTAAGTGTGGCAACCTTGCCCCTGCCGATGGATATAACGGCTCTTTCACCACCCAAGCGGAACATTTCCTGACTTGCGCCAAAGAGCTTTGCAGAGTGAAGGGGATATGATTTGCCGTCTATCTTTATTTTAGCACTTGAAAAGAGGGTGCGAGGGGTGTATTCAACGTTGTGCACCTCGTTTTCGATAACGATGGACCATTTTTGAATTCTTGGCATATATTAACTCCTTTGTGAGATTACTTTTCTAAGAATATTTTACCATATTGGATAAATAAAGTCAACATATAAAAAATTTACAAATTATAACTATATTTTTATCGATTATAGTTGTATTATTATGTATAGATCTATTTAGGAGGGAAGAGCATGTTCGGTTACGTTTTAGTTGATAGGCCATCTCTTCGCATCCGTGAATACGATTACTACAAAGCTGCATACTGTGGGCTTTGCCACGCGATGGGCAAATGCACAGGATGTATATCAAGGCTTACGTTAAGCTATGATATGACCTTTTTTGCTTTGCTTCGCGAAATGCTTGCGGATTCCAAAGCGGAGATAGTAAAAAAGAGATGTGTTCGCCATCCTGTAAAGAGTGTTGACACTTTGAAAATTGATGCCGAGCTTGAATATTCTGCCTATGTTGGAGGAATATTGACCTGTGGCAAGATAGCAGACAATATAAATGATGAAAAGAACATAAAAAAACTACTTGCCGGTTTTCTTTCTGTGTTTTTCTCAGGTATGGAGAAAAAATCCAAAAGGAAATTACCCGAGCTTGACTCGGATATCAAGGAGATGCTTTCTGCTCTTTCCACTCTTGAAGGGGATAGGGTAGCATCCATCGATGCCCCTGCCGACATTTTTGGAAAAATCATGGCAAGAGCGCTTTCGCATGGCTTTGAGGAAGAAAAAAAGATAATAGCAGAGAGTATCGGTAAAAGGATCGGCAGATGGATATACATAGTGGATGCCCTTGACGACTACTCTGACGATAGAAAAAGCGGAAGCTATAATCCCTTCGTTATACTTTATGACGGTAAGGATTTTACGGATGACGACCTTGTTTCGATATCCATGATGCTTGAGGCAGAGCTTGCCTTGGCACTTTCGGCAATCGATTTGCTTGATAACGATTGTGATAAAACAAGAAGTGAGATAATCAAAAATATACTTTGCCTTGGTATGCCTGCAAGCGTTAAACGAATTTGCAAGAAAAAGACCGATGGTAAAAAATAAATCAGGAGAAGAACGATGAAAGATCCATATCAGGTGCTCGGAGTTTCCCAGAGCGCAACTGACGAAGAAATAAAGGACGCATATCGCGCCCTTGTTAAGAAATATCATCCCGATAAGTTTGCAGATAGTGACCTTGCAGAGCTTGCAAACGAAAAGATGAAGGAAGTTAACGCCGCATACGATGAGATTCAAAAGATGAGAAGTGGATCATCTTCATCGGGTAATGCATACGGTGGTGGCCATCAGTATAGAAATTCATACAGCAGCGCAGGCTTTAATCCCGGCAGCTCATCAAATAGTGAGTATTACACAAGGATCCGTCAGCTCATCAATACGGGCAACGTGTTTGAGGCAGAGCAGATGCTTCTTTCCACCCCTACTGCAAATAGAAATGCTGAGTGGTATTATCTCTATGCATGTGTTATGGTAAAGAAGGGATACTATGCCGATGCTCAAAGATATTTTGATATGGCATGTAGCATGGAGCCTAGCAACTATGAATACCAGAATGCAAGAGATGCCTTTAGAGCAAGAAGTCAGCAAAACGGTGCTTACAGAACCTATCAAACGTCCTCAGGATGCTGCGATATGGACTGTTGCACGTCCCTTATTTGTGCAGACTGTTGTTGCGAATGTATGGGTGGCGACCTTATTAGGTGCTGTTAAGGAGCTTTATCATGGCAAAAAGAAAATCAAGCTTTGATAAAAGAATAGTTATTTGTGGAGTGCTTGTTGCTCTCTCAGTAATAATAATGTATCTTGGCTCGGCTATAGAGGTGCTTGACCTTACTATGAGTGCGATCGTATCGCTTCTTGTGGTGGTGATCGTTATTGAGATGGGCTATAGCTATGCTTGGCTTGCTTATTTTGCAACGTCGATTTTGGCACTTTTGCTTCTTTACCAAAAGTCACCTGCGATATTCTATTTCTGTTTTATGGGTTATTATCCCATTTTGAAATCCTATGTAGAGAGAATTGGCTCGGGTGTTTTGAGATGGATAATCAAGCTCGTCATAGGCAATGCCGCGATAGCATTCATGGTGGCAACGGTTCTTGCATTTATCAACTGGGGATTTGTGAAGATTGAGGATTATTCCGACTTTACCGGTGGAATGCTCATCGTTACCTATGCTCTTGGACTTGCCGCGTTTATTATGTACGACGTCGCACTTACCAAGCTCATAACTCTCTATTTCAGAATGATTCGCGATAGACTCAAGATATATAAATTAATGAAATAATAAAAAGCCATTGGGATTTCCAATGGCTTTTATGTTTATTAGCTGTAAATTAAGCGAGTTCAGCGAAGTACTTGATTGTACGAACCATCTGGCTTGTGTAGCTGTTCTCGTTATCGTACCAAGAAACAACCTGTACCTGGTATGTGTCCTCGTCGATCTTAGCAACCATTGTCTGTGTTGCATCGAAGAGAGAACCGTATCTCATACCGATAACGTCAGAGGAAACGATTTCGTCTGTGTTGTAACCGAAGGACTCGTTAGCAGCAGCCTTCATAGCAGCGTTGATGCCTTCCTTTGTTACGTTCTGACCCTTAACAACTGCAACAAGGATTGTTGTAGAACCTGTGCATGTGGGAACTCTCTGTGCAGAACCGATGAGCTTACCGTTGAGCTCAGG
>JAZRFY010000007.1:0-8053 GCA_045643885.1 Eubacteriales bacterium
TCTCTGCCGAAATTTATGTGTCACGGACAGTCGAGGACGCCTGTCCCTACAATTTTGGGTTATCCAAACATCCTTATGAGAACGATCCTAAACGTGTCCCTTTTTTTATTTTGCATCAAATCTTTCGCAAAGACGGATGGCTTCATTTTTGCCCGAGCTTATCTCGGTTATCTTTTTAGAAATAGAATCTGCAACGTCCTCTTTCACTGCGAACTGAACGGTAACGTTATCGGCATAATCCGTAGAATCGATTATCGCATCGCATCTTTCAAGCTCAAATCCAATCTTTTGATAATCGGAATAGGATGCCGTTACCTTGAAAACAACGTAGTTTTCAAACTGAACGATACCTGCTGCCTCAACTGCCATCTTCGCACCGAGGGAATACGCGTGAACAAGTCCACCCGTACCAAGCAACGTGCCACCAAAATATCTGGTAACAACAACGCAAACGTCGTCAACTCCACTTTTCTTGAGCATATCTAAAATCGGCTTGCCTGCAGTTCCCTGTGGCTCACCATCGTCACTGTAACGGCACAAAATGCCGTTCTTCATAACGTAGCCATAGCAATTGTGAGTTGCATCCTTGTGCTTCTCCTTTATCTCCTTGACAAAGGACAATGCCTCATCCTCACTCTCAACGTGTGATGCATATCCGATAAACACGGACTTTTTCTCTTCAAAGCGAGCCTCAGCTCTGCCCTTGATGGTTATATATAATTTTTCATTTTGGGACATAACTTAAGCTCCTTTCGAAAATCAATTAGAAATCTTCTAAATGCTCCTTTACAAACTTTGTTAGATATGTTTCAAGTGGTTCCATATCATAAAACTCATCATCGTAATCATCAAATGGATATGCTTCATATTTTTTCTCAAATTCACTCAAATCGTGAATATCAAAAAATGACAAATCAGAAAAATCAATACCACTTGATAAAATAAAATTATCAAACAATTCTTTATGCTCAAAAGCACCTACAATAGCCATATATTCACTTATAAAAGGCGCAACCATTCTGCTTGAATTAACGAAAAATTGGCACAAACCACCATTATTAACTTCAACTTCAAGCCAATTCAAAGAATAAAAGATTTTTTGTGATGGATTTAATGCATTCACTCCATCTTTCCAATTTTGAAAACTCTCCGCTTTTTGTTCGGTTCTAACCATTACAGCATAAAACAATTCGTTATCGGATAAGGTGGACAATTCTTCCGTTGACATAGCAAGATATGCATTATTATTCTTAAACATAAAAAATCTCCTTTTCAATGACTCTGACATCTTTTGTTCAGTACAGACTTCGTTCCCCTCATCCACCGCAAGCGGTCCCCATTCCCCTCAATGAGAAGGCAAAAAAACACAAAGCAAATTTTAGAAAATCCATCCGTCAGGATTGATTTTCGTAGTTTTGAAAGTTCAATACGACCGTCGTACTTGTACGTAAGGTCGGTATTGGGGTTTCAAAACCGATAATTCGTTTGTGAATTATCGAAAATTTGCGCAAAGTCTACTCAAACCAAGCAATTAAGTTTTTCGGGGCGTGGGGCGGTTTTTCAAAAAAGCCCCACATCTTTATTTGGTAACTTCTAAAATTCCTCAACCTCTTGAGGTTTGTTGATATCATATTTTTTGAGCATTCCGCGAACCTTCTGGTCAACAGTCGCAACAACCGTAACGCCCTCGTATCCATAGTCAACACTCTCAACGGTTGCATTCTTATAAAGAATATTGAGTGCTGCCTGCTCGGAATTGGGAATAACAAAGGTAACGCGACTCTTTCCTGCATGGATTATCTGCTCGATCTTTTCAAGAAGGGTGTCGATTCCGTCACCACTCTTAGCTGAGATTGCACAAATTACGCGATTGGGATCCTCATTATTTGCAATATAGGAGGGCAATTCGGATGAAATACCGAGATCGCACTTGTTATAAACGTAAATAGTGGGCTTTCCTGCTGCTCCAAGCTCTGCAAGAAGGCTTTCCGTTACGTCAAGCTGTGCTCTTGCCTCGTCATCGTGAGCATCAATCACTATCATAAGAATATCAGCATACACTGCCTCGTCAAGCGTTGATCTGAACGCCTTTACAAGATGGTGGGGCAATTTTCTGATAAATCCAACGGTGTCAGTAAGCAAAACTGTTTCGCCACAGGGCAATTTAAGCTTTCTTGTTGTGGGATCAAGCGTTGCAAAGAGCTTGTTCTCTGCAAGGATACCCGCATCAGTAAGCGTATTCAACAGGGTGGACTTACCTGCATTGGTATAACCAACGATAGCAATCTGAGGTATCTCACTTCTATCGCGGCTTGCACGCATCGTCTTTCTTGTTTTTTCAAGAGCATCAAGCTCCTCTTCAAGCGCATCGATCCTGCGCTTCATATGTCTTCTGTCGCTTTCAAGCTTTGATTCACCGGGACCTCTTGTACCGATACCACCACCAAGACGTGAAAGCTCTGTGCCCTTACCTATAAGACGAGGGGCAGTATACTTCAACTGAGCAAGCTCAACCTGAAGCTTTCCTTCGCCCGTTGTCGCGTGAAGAGCAAATATATCGAGAATGAGCATAGAACGGTCTATAACGCTCACACCCTCGCCAATATCGTCCTCAAGGTTTCTTATCTGCGAGGGAGAAAGCTCCGCATCAAAGATAACAAGCTTGATTCCATTATTCTTGCAAAGTTCGGAAAGCTCCTCTACCTTACCCTTGCCTATAAGGGTTCTGGGATCGGGAGTATCCTTGTTTTGCACAAGTCTTGCAAACTCCTCGCCACCTGCAGTGTCAAGAAGTCTTGCCAACTCGTCAAGCTCCTTTTCAACCTCAAGTGAATCAGTTTCTCTTGTAACTATTCCAACTAAGACCGCCTTGGAGATATGCTCCTGCGCATCTTTAAAATTCAACTGCATATATATTCACCTCCGAATACCGTAAGCATTGATTCCTTCGGGCTTTTTTCGTTAGGATACGATGAATCGAGATATACTACGCTACCCTTTTTATCACTATCTCTCAAAAGCCCTGCACATTCAAGTCTTCTGCGAGTTTCCTTTGCCGTACCAACACTTCCGTCAAAAATCAAAACGTTTTTGCCGAGTATTTCCGAGATCGTATCCTTAACAAAGGGATAGTGCGTGCATCCAAGCACAACAGCATCAAGCTTTTCTTCCTTTAATGGAGCAAAAAGCTCTGAAAGAAAGCCAAAAAGTGCATCTCCACTTACCTCACCGCGCTCCACAAACTCTACAAGGCCTGGGCATGCAAACGGAATAACCCTTGCATTCTCCCCAAATCTACCAAGCAAAGAAGTAAATTTTTCCTCTTTGAGTGTAAGCGGAGTGGCAAGCACCGCAACTGTTGGGTGCTCGCAGCAAGCCGAGGCAGGCTTCAAGGCCGGCTCAACACCAATGATTATATCATCGGGATATTTTTCCCTGAGCTTTGCCACTGCAACGCTGGTTGCAGTATTACAAGCAATAACGAATGCCTTAATACCCTCTGCCTTAAGCTTTTCATAAGCCGAAAAGGTAAGCTCTCTGACACGCTCAGCTCCCTTAACTCCGTAAGGTGCGTTTGCCGTGTCACCAAAATATATGAAATTTTCATTTGGAAGAGCCAAAACAAGCTCTTTTAACACGCTTATTCCGCCAAGTCCCGAATCGAAGACTGCAACGGACAAATCTCTATCCTTCATAAAAACCTCTTAAAAGCCGAAAAAACCATAAAAAACACAATAAGGGCAAGTATGCGCCTAAAACGCATAGCTTGCCCGTAGTTGCGAAATGTACTAATTTTAAAATTATCTTGCACTAGCCTGCAATCTCTTCTTGAACTTGTCAACTCTACCGCCAGCGTCAACAAACTTCTGCTTACCGGTAAAGAAAGGATGACATTTAGAGCAAATTTCAACGCTTACATCTCCGCCCTTTGTGGACTTTGTTGTAACTGTTTCACCACAAGCACACTTGATTGTAACTTCTTCATACTTAGGATGGATACCTGTCTTCATTTTATTTACACCTCACTTTTTAGCAAAATTATTCACATTGCATATGATTATAACACATATAAACGGATTTTGCAATAGTTTTTTTGAATTTTTTTAAATTTTATTTTCGATTTCTGCACGAAGGTCGGATATGATCTTTTTTTCAAGTCTTGATATGTATGACTGCGATATTCCAAGCCTGTCTGCCACGTCCTTTTGAGTCATTTCTCTTCTTCCGAAAAGTCCGTATCGCATCTCAATTATAAGTCTTTCGCGCTCTCCAAGATGCTCAACTGCCTCTCTTATAACTTTTCTCTCCTCCTCTTGCTCAAGCTCATAGGCAACGTTGTCCTCTTCACTTCCAAGCACGTCCGAAAGAAGCAGCTCGTTTCCGTCCCAGTCCACGTTCAAGGGTTCATCTATCGAAACCTCACCGCGAGATTGAGAATTTTTCCTTATATACATAAGTATCTCATTTTCAATGCAACGGGAGGAATATGTAGCAAGTCTTATATTCTTATCCGACCTGAAGGTGTTTATCCCCTTGATAAGCCCAATCGTTCCTATAGACACAAGGTCCTCAATGCCAATTCCCGTGCTTTCAAATTTTTTGGCTATATAGACAACAAGACGCAAATTGTGCTCAATGAGTCTATCCCTGGCACAAGGATCAACACCAAGATTTGAAATACACTCAGCCTCCTCCTCTTTAGTAAGTGGTGGAGGAAGCATATCGGGACCGTTAACATAGTATACACCCCTCTCAGCTCCCCTTGATAGCAACCTTCCCCACCATATTTTAAGGTTCAGTATAATACTTTTTATTCCGTAGCCAATAATTCCAAAAAAGCCCTTTTTGATACTGTTATCCACATTTGTTTTCAAAATAAAATCCCCCATTACGTAATCAATTCGTCCGATATTATTGCATCGTATCCACTAAGACCGTCGTTGCCCATAAATGCAATATATACGTCTATATCCTTCTTCCTTTTTTCAAGGAGCAATCGCACTCGCCTGAATCTGATAGCGGGCAAGAGTAATCCTCCGTTCACGGTGTTGCTAAAGATAGGTCGCATCCTCATCGCAAGTGACGTCGGCATTTTTTCGATGCCATCTCCATTCTCAAGAGCAAGATAATCATCCTCAGAAAACAAGCCCCCACAAGCATCAAGCCTTGCAAATATCACACTTTTTCCACTTATCGGCTCGCACACAAGATTGCCCGTATCAACAAGTGCTTTAAGCCTTGCTGTACCTATCTCGCTCTCTATCTCTATGATTGCTTCCTTTTTGGAAGACGTTTTGAATATTGAGCCTCCCTTTAACGTCAGCATTGAGCTAATCAGGGCAAGAAGTGCAAACACCCAAACGTCAATACCTTCCTCTATTCCAAAATCCTTGCCAAATGCCTCGATGCGATTCAAAACTGAAAACACTGCCGTCATAAATCCACCAAGAAGTGAGGAAACCACAAAATACAGCAAAACCCTTTTTATATATGTAGAAAAGCTCATTCCCCTTCCCCTATAGACAACAGCACACATCAAAAGCAAAACGAGAATGTCTATACTAAATGCCAAAATAGTGTTTGTATCGATAAAAAGAGCTGCCACCGAATATACACCACCAAGAATCGAGGCAACACATACCCTTAAGGTCTTTAATCTTTCCCTTAACAACAAGCAAGAAAGATAAAAGCATAGAAAATCCATACTGAAATTTATAAGAAAGAGCAGGTCGCCGTATACAGTCATTTCATCCTCCCAAAGCCTTACTTATTAGATTATAGCTCCAAAAGGCACTCAAATATTGTCAAAGTGTGTGCAAAATTCAAAAATTGTATTTACTTATGATAATTTTTATGATACAATGATTTTAATTATTCGATAAATTCTGACAGCGGTGTGTATTTTCACATATTATGTTAGTACGTCACCGCCATTTTCGGAAAGGAGAACCAAAATGCAATTGAAGGTCGTAAAATTTGGAGGCTCATCCTTAGCAGACGCCGAGCATTTTATACAGGTAGCAAGCATTATCAAGGCAGACCCGTCCCGCAGATACGTGGTAGCATCTGCCCCCGGCAAGAGAAACGGAGACGACGAAAAGGTCACCGATATGCTCTATAATTGCTATACAATGATAAAAAACCGTGAGGATATAACAAATTACTATCAAAAAATAGTTGATAGATACACCAATATTATTAAGGGACTTGGCATCAACTTTGATATCACAGGCGAGCTTGAATACATAAAAAATGCTATGATGGCTCGTTCCGGACGTGACTATGCCGCAAGCCGCGGAGAATATTTGAATAGCCTTATCCTTGCAAAATATCTTGACTTTGACTTTATTGATGCCGAAAACGTTATCTTTTTCAAGGAAGACAGTAGCTTTGATGAGGAAAAGACCAATCGCGCAATGCGAGAAGAGCTTGCAAAGCACGAAAGAGCCGTAATACCCGGCTTCTACGGATGCATGCCCAACGGAACTATCAAGACCTTTTCAAGAGGTGGCTCCGACATCACAGGCTCAATCGTTGCCCGTGCAGCAAATGCCGATCTCTATGAAAACTGGACGGACGTTTCAGGCTTTTTGATGGCAGATCCCAGAATCGTTAAAGATCCCCTCCCCATCTCAGTTATCACATATCGCGAGCTTCGTGAGCTTTCATATATGGGAGCAACTGTGCTCCACGAGGATGCTATCTTCCCCGTTCAGAAGGAAGGCATCTCAATCAACATCAAAAACACAAATCACCCTGAGGACGAGGGCACAATGATTGTTCCCTTTGCTCCCAACAGTGATTCAAGACATATCGTAACAGGCATCGCGGGCAAAAAAGGATTCTCCGTTGTAAATATCGAAAAGAACCAGATGGGTAGTCACTTCGGATTTGCATCGCGCGTTTTCAAGTGCCTTGATCAGTACAACATCCACTGTGAGCACCTCCCCTCGGGAATCGATACGATGTGCCCCGTTGTCAGCACAGCAGATCTTAATAAAAGCATCGACGATTTTATCCCCGAGCTTCATAGAGTAACCGATGCAGACAATATTGCAGTTGATACAAATCTTGCTCTTATTGCAGTCGTTGGTCGTGGAATGAAGGAGGCAAAGGGTACTGCTGCCCGTGTTTTCGCAGCCGTTTCCAATGCCAACGTTAACGTAAGAATGATCGACCAGGGCTCAAGTGAGCTTAATATCATCATTGCCGTTTACGAGGATGACTACGAAAAGACTATCAAGGCAATTTACGAGGAATTTGTAAAAGAATGAAGATAATCAATTATACAGAGTCAGAAAATAAGGATCTCTGGCTTTCAAAGCTTGAAAAATGTGATTGGGGAGCAGGTAAATACCTTGCCTACCTTCTCAAGGAGAATAAGCTCGATGAGCTTGTTGGTGAAAATTCAAGGGTTTTGATGCTTACGAATGAAGAAAATCTCATTTCATTTTGCACGTTGGCTAAATTCGATGACGTTCAACCTACCGATTTGTCCCCATGGATTGGATTTTTGTACACCTTTCCTTCATACCGTGGTATGCACATGGCAGAAAAGCTTTTAGCTCATGCCGAATGCCTGGCTAAACAGGACGGTGCAAGCAGCGTTCACATTTCTACAAATCATATAGGACTCTATGAAAAATACGGCTATGAATTTTTCATGGTTGCAAAGGACGTTGAAGGCGAAGACACAAGAGTTTACAAAAAAACATTGTAAAACAAAACCGCCCGAAAATCGGGCGGTTTACTTTTATATATGGATGAAAAAGATGATTTTTGACAAATTCAATGAATCAAATCCCAAAGTTTAAAATTATTGAATTATTTTTTCAAAACCTATTGACAAATGCAAAAAAAGTGATATAATACCTATGTTATCCAAAGACAGCAGGTTCCAGTAAAGGCTACAAGCTCTCCTGCCGAGGAAGATTTTATACTTTAATATTGTATTATTGTGTGTCTTTCCTTGGGGTGCTATGCCTTTCGGAAGGATTTTTTTATTATATTCGTTATTTAAACAGGAGGAAAGTACAATGCCAAGTAAAGTAAT
>JAZRFY010000008.1:0-1595 GCA_045643885.1 Eubacteriales bacterium
GAATGACCCCGACAGACTTGAGATGAACAAGTACTGCAAATTCTGCCGCAAGCACACTCTTCACAAAGAATCTAAGTAATTGTAAAGGAGATTATTATGGCAGATTTGGAAAACAAAAAAGCAAATAACCCCGAAACAAAGAACGTGAAGAAAAAAAGCGACAAGCCTTCTCTTTGGAGCAGAATCGCATCCTTTGCAAGAAGCATTAAGAGCGAGGTCAAAAAAATCTCTTGGTCCCCTTGGACAGACGTTCGCAAGAACACACTCGTCGTTGTGGTAATTATCGCAATCTGTGTTGTGGCTTTGTCCATTGTTGATTACGTATTTGCAAGCGGTGTTGCTGCACTTGGTAATATCAAGCTCTAATCAAGGAGACTAACATGAGCGATATTAATGAAATGAATGTCGGCCCGAGATGGTATGTGGCGCACACCTACTCAGGTTATGAAAACAAGGTAAAAACCAGCCTTGAAAAGATTGTTGAAAACCGTGGTCTTGAGGATCTGATTTATGATGTTAAAATTCCTGTTCAGATCATTATCGAGAAGAAAGGCGATCAGGAAATCGAGGTAGAGGAAAAGCTCTTCCCCGGTTACGTTTATATCAAAATGACTATGAACGATGAAAGCTGGCACGCAATCCGCTCAATCACAGGCGTTACGGGCTTTGTTGGCCCCGGATCACGTCCCTCTCCTCTTTCTGATGAGGAGGTTGCTGCTCTTAACATCGAAGAAAAGAAGGTTAAGCTCAGCTACACAGTTGGTGATAGCGTTATTGTTACTGCAGGTCTCTTCGAAGGATACACAGGAACAGTTCAGTCAATTTCCGACGATTCAAACAAGGTTGTTGTTCTCGTTAACAGAGGACGCAGAGATATGCCTGTTGAGCTTGATGCAGGTATGATCAAAATCAAAGAAAACTAATCAAGCATTCTTTTTAGCGACACGTCAAGTCGCGTGGGAGGGAGAAAAATTTAGTGAATTCTCCCGTATAAACCACATTGGAGGTATTTTAAAATGGCAAAGAAAGTAATGGGTTACATTAAATTGCAATTGCCTGCAGGTAAGGCTACACCCCAGCCCCCCGTTGGTCCTGCACTTGGTCAGTACGGCGTTGCAATCCCCGTATTCACAAAAGAATTTAACGAAAGAACAAAGAACGACATTGGACTTATCATCCCTGTTGTTATCACAGTTTACGCTGACCGTTCATTCACATTTATCACAAAGACTCCCCCTGCTCCCGTTCTTATTAAGAAGGCTTGTGGCATCGAGTCCGGTTCTGCTAAGCCCAATAAGACAAAGGTAGCACAGCTCACAAAAGAGCAGGTTAGAAAAATCGCTGAAACAAAAATGCCCGACCTTAACGCAGGTTCTATCGAAGCAGCTATGAGCATGGTTGCCGGTACTGCAAGAAGCATGGGTATCACTGTTGAAGAGTAAGGAGGAGATTATAAATGGCTAAATACGGTAAGAAATATTCCGATAGCGCAAAGCTTATCGAAAGAAACAAAACTTATGATCCCGCCGAAGCTCTCGCACTCGTTTGCCAGACTTCTAAGGCAAAGTTCGATGAAACAATCGAGCTTCACATCC
>JAZRFY010000009.1:0-25130 GCA_045643885.1 Eubacteriales bacterium
GCTCTTGACGACCTTCCGCCCGAATACATATACAGACGGGTAACAACGAAATTTATGCTGCTTACCGGCGTCAGAACGTGCGAGCTTCACGGACTCAAATGGTCGAAGTTCGACTTTGAAAAGAAGATTGTACGCATAGACAAGAACAGAATGTATGCGCCAGAATTTGGCACATACGAGAAAGGAACGAAGTCAACGACATCGGAGCGAGATATCCCCCTGACCGATGATCTGATTGCAGAACTCCGGGCATATATGGAATGGTTTAGGCTCGCTGATGCAGACTTTGATAACAAGCTCGACGATTACTACTTCGCCGTAAACATTTACAGAGAGCCCGAAGGAACAGGCAGCATCGGTCAATGGCTGAAACGCTTTGAGCAGAAAAACGGCTTCAAAAAGGTAACTTGCCACGGCTTACGTCATACCTATTGCAGCATAATGCTCGCGCGGAACGTACCCGTAAACACGGTTAGCAAGTATATGGGACACGCCGACCCGACAATTACGTTAAAGGTATATGCTCACTTTATACCCGATACGGTGGATACGGCACTACTGATATTAAGCGAACTGACAGCAGATGGCTGAGAGTAAGATCTCGGCCATCTTTTTTACTATGGAGGACAATATGTATATACCACGATTACGACGGATAAGCGACGTTATAAATGAAATGAAGAAAGCAGACCCCGACAGCATCATCACCCACTACACGATTATAAAGCTGATAGAGGTCGGCAAGCTCACGGCTTTGAAATACGGTAACGCTTGGCTGATAAATCTTGACGAGCTTTACTGCGTTTTGGGAGGAAAGCCCTATGAAGAAAATAACGTCGGGTAAGCTGCAAGCCCTATTTGCAGAAAGGGATACCGATACAATCCTGCGCTATACAAACGTGCGGCGCTTTGCGATTGAAAACGGTATCCCTCATATTTTGGAGCGAAACATAATCTTGATAGACCCGGCTGAATTTATGCGAAAGGTTAATCCGAACGGCTGGGAAGGGCGTTACGAAATGCCGCGCTTGCGTACATTGAAAGAGTGTGTGCGGCTTTGGAACGAAAGATTTAGACGTTGGCAGATAGATAAACACGATATTGAACGGCTGATACGGGAAGGCAAAATCACGGGCTTTAAGCACGGAAATCGTTGGGTACTAAACTACGACGAGGTTATTGAAGCTCTGCGCGAGTATGTCAAAACCTATTCAGGACACCCGATAGCAAGGCAAAATAAAAGAAAAAAGCCCACTAAATAGTGGGCTGGCGCGCCTAAGACGATTCGAACGTCCGACACCCAACTTAGGAGGTTGGTGCTCTATCCTGCTGAGCTATAGGCGCATAATGAAAGTTATTTAACGATATGAAAGTTGCAAAAATAATACCAAAAACTATACCAATTTTGATTTTATTGCGAGAAAAACACAAAATATGGTGCAAAATCGGTCAAAAAAACACTATATTTAGTGGTTTTAGGCGGATATACCCACACCTTAGGAGGGGCTTATTATATCCATTTAACTATGGGAGCGTGCTTAAATATCTTACCACAAAGCGTTTGAAAAATCAAGGGGGAGGAGGCTTTTTCTCGTCTTTTTCCTTCGACAAAATTAATTTTAAAAAACTATTGACAAGGCAGTACATATTGTGGTACAATAATATGCCGCATAATGTCAGGTCGTAGAGAGTGGACGGTTTTGAAAACAAAAACGAGCCACCCCTGCCTTAGCGAGTCTATAAGAAAGAGAGGTGCTACTTCCATGTTCGCAATCATTCAGACAGGTGGAAAGCAGTACAAGGTTAACGTAGGTGACGTTCTTTACATCGAAAAGCTCGACGTTAACGAAGGAGAAACAGTTACTTTTGACTGTGTAAAGGCTTTGTCCAATGGCGAAACTCTCAAGGTTGGTACTCCCAACGTTGAAGGCGCTACAGTTACTGCAAACGTTCTTAAGAACGGCAAGGCAAAGAAGATCTATGTTCTCAAGTACAAATCCAAGAAGAACGAAAAGAAGAAGATTGGCCACAGACAGCCTTATACTAAGGTTGAGATCACAGCTATCAACGGTTAATTTTCAAAAAGGGTCATAAATTATGACGAAAGTAGTTTTTTTTAGAAACGACGGTATTTTTTACGGATTCCGTGAACAGGGACACACAGGCTACGGTGAAGAGGGCTACGATATCTTATGCGCGGCGCTTTCATCTATGACGATGCTTATCATCAATTCTGTAAACGTGGTTTTTGCAGGTGAGCTCGACTACACAGTGGACGAGGGCGCTACAAAAATCATGGTGCAGTCAAAATCCGCACTCCCCGAATTTGAGGAGGACGATAGAAAGAGATATGCAATCAGCGGTTTGTTTATGTCCTATTACATTCAGCTCAATGATCTTATGGAAGAATATTATGATTATCTTCAGGTTGAGATCATCGACAAGGAATATGAGAAGCCGTCAGAGGCAGACCTTTAATAAGGTCACACAAATTTTAAGTACGGAGGAATAAAAGAAATGTTAAAGCTTAGTTTGCAGTTCTTTGCTCATAAAAAGGGTGTTGGTCCTACAAAGAACGGCCGTGACAGCGAATCCAAGAGACTTGGTGTTAAAAAGGCTGACGGTCAGCACGTAGTTGCTGGTAACATCATCGTTAGACAGAGAGGTACAGCTATTCATCCCGGTAACAACGTTGGTATCGGTACAGATGATACACTCTTCGCTCTCATCGACGGTAAGGTTAAGTTTGAGCACAAGACAAAGACAAAGAAGCAGGTTAGCGTATACGCTGACTAATTGCTAATAAATAAAGGGTACTCTTTATGAGTGCCTTTTATTTTTTTTGTTTGCCAAAAATCTGCAAATATTTCTTTTTCTATTTCATATAATGATAGGGATTATATGAAAGGAAAGAAAAACATGCAAAACATATTCGACAAAAGAGATTTTTATAGGGCAATGCTTCGCGACAGGTTGCCCATAGCCAGAATTAATTTTATTTTGGGACGTGAAAGTGGAACGGTGGAGCTTTATGCCACTCCTCTTGGAACTGTATTCTCAACCCAAATAATGGGTGACAAGGTATTAAAGGATATAAAGATATACGATAAGAAACGAGGCTCGTTTTTTGTTCAAAATGTATTTTGCGGTGACAATCTTGTAAGGATGGAGGATGGCTCTGTCATTGGAGTGTCGGGCAAGGTGCAAATTGACGAGGTTATCGGCAGGGATGCACTAATCAAATTTGAAGGAACGAGTATTGTTGCGCGTATCGAGATGATTCCAAGACGGGATAGAACTGTTGACAAAAGTGCGAGATTGGTATATAATTAGAGGGTGATTTTGCTCGGCTTGCAGCTTGAGATTTAATACCGTTTGGTGAATACAATTAATATAAGGAAGTATAAAATGAAATTACAGCTTGTTGCAACCTGTCTTTTCGGGTTGGAAAAATTTCTTGGTGAGGAGATAGATGCCCTCGGATGTAAAAGAATAGAGACGATTGACGGCCGCGTTACCTTTGAGGGAACACTTGAGGACGTTGCACGTGCCAATATCCATTTGCGTCTTGCTGAGCACGTGTTTATCAAGCTTGGTGAGTTTAACGTCTATTCCTTTACCGACCTTTTTGAAGGTACTAAGGCATTGCCTTGGGAAATTTTCATATCCAAATACGATGAATTTCCTGTTAAGGGACACGCGATAAAAAGCAAGCTCTATTCCGTTCCCGACTGTCAGAGCATCGTTAAGAAGGCAGTGGTAGCCAGACTTTCCGAAAAATACGGAGTATCCTGGTTTACTGAAAACAGTGGGATCAAATATCAAATCGAGTTCTTTATCCTTAAGGATAAGGCAACTCTCATGATAGATACAAGCGGTGTTGCACTTCACAAGCGTGGATACCGTCCTGCATCGGTTGCGGCTCCTCTTCGTGAAACACTTGCTGCAGCACTCGCACTCACTTCAAGACCAAGAAAGGACGTTCTTATCTGGGATCCCTTCTGCGGATCGGGTACTATTGCAATTGAATCCGCCATGATCCTTGCAAACATTGCTCCCGGTCTTAACAGAGAGTTTGCAGCGGAAAAGTTCCCGCTTATCACGTCCAAAATGTGGGCGGAGGTCAGGGAAGCGGCTCGCGCGTCACAGTCCAAGGATATCGATTTTGAGGTTTTTGCCTCCGATATTGACGAGGATGCCACTGACATTGCATATGAAAACGCGTTAAGAGCAGGTGTTACCGACTATATAAATATCTTTACTGCCGACGCAAGAAAAATTGAAAAGCCCGATAGAAGAGGCACTATCATTTGCAATCCACCCTACGGTGAACGACTTATGACTCCCCGTGAGGCAGAGCAGCTCTATCGCGATATGGGCAAGAATTTTGCTCGATTTGAGCCTTGGCAAATATATATACTCACTTCTATGGAGACCTTTGAAAGACATTACGGAAGAAAGGCAGACAGGGTTAAAAAGCTTTATAACGGAATGATACCCTGCAACCTTTATCAGTACTTCAAGCCAAGGGATAAAAAGCAATAAAATTCTTTAAAATATATTGACATAGCAATTCAACTATGATATAATACATTATAATAAAATTTCATTATAGAGGGTGAAAATTATGAAACACATTAAGACAATCGAAACACGTAACCTTTGCGAAAGCGCTAAGAAGGGTGGATGCGGCGAGTGCCAGACATCCTGCCAGTCTGCTTGCAAGACCAGCAGCGGTATTGCAAACCAGAAGTGTGAAGGCACAAAGGAAAGCAAGTAATTGCATATCTAAAAATGCCGCCTTGTGGGCGGCATTTTTTATGAGAAGGAGAAATTATGATTCATCAGTATAAGCTTGGCGACTATAATGTGGTGCTTGATGTTTGTTCAGGCTCCGTTCATGTTGTTGATGAAGTCGCTTATGATATAATTGCACAGTTTGAAGGCAACGAAAAGGATGCCGTTATCGATAGTATTGAGAAAAAATATGCACCAAATCCCGAGGTAACACGCGAGGATATTTGTGAGTGTTATGCTCAGATTGAGGAGCTTAGAGATGCAGGAAAGCTCTTTACTCCCGATAATTTTGAGCCCATCGCAGGTAAGCTCAAGGAAAAGACCTCGGGCGTTGTTAAGGCACTTTGCTTCCACGTTGCTCACACCTGCAATCTTAACTGTTCATATTGCTTTGCCTCCCAGGGCAAATATCACGGTGATAGAGCCGTGATGAGCTATGAGGTGGGCAAGCAGGCGCTTGATTTCTTGGTTGAAAATTCAGGCACACGCCGTAATCTTGAGGTTGACTTCTTTGGTGGAGAGCCCTTGATGAATTTCCAGGTGGTTAAGGATCTCGTTGCATACGCACGCTCCATCGAGAAGGAGAAGGGAAAGAATTTTCGTTTCACTCTCACCACAAACGGAGTGCTTGTTGACGAGGACGTTATAGATTTTGCTAATAAGGAATGCGCAAACGTTGTTTTGAGCCTTGACGGAAGAAAAGAGGTTCACGACCGATATCGCGTTGATTTTGCAGGTCAGGGAAGCTGGGAAAAGATTGTTCCTAAGTTCCAAAGATTTGTAGAAGCACGCGGTGACAAGGATTACTATATGCGTGGAACGTTTACGCATGCCAACCCCGACTTTTTGAACGATATCAAGCAAATGCTTGATCTTGGCTTTAACGAGCTTAGCATGGAGCCCGTTGTTTGTGCAAAGGATGATCCTTCAAGACTTACTGAAGAGGATCTTCAGATAGTTATGCAGCAGTATGAGGATCTTGCCTTCCTTATGCTCGAAAGAGACAAGGCAGGAAAGCCCTTTACGTTCTATCACTATATGATAGACCTTACAGGTGGTCCTTGCATCTACAAGAGAATTTCGGGCTGTGGAAGTGGCACGGAATACATGGCTGTTACTCCTTGGGGTGACCTTTACCCCTGCCATCAGTTCGTTGGTGAGGAAAGATTCAAGCTCGGTGACATCTGGAACGGTGTTACAAACACAGAGATTCAAAATGAATTTGCTTCTTGCAACGTATATGCTCATAAGGAGTGCAAGGATTGTTGGGCAAGACTTTATTGCTCCGGTGGATGTGCTGCAAACGCTTATCATGCGACAGGTAGCGTAACAGGAGTTTACGAGGACGGATGCAGACTCTTTAAAAAGCGTATGGAATGTGCTATTATGGTAGCAGTTGCAAGAGCACTTGGCGAATAAATATGAACACACCTATTTGTGATTTTATTAAAAAATACGGTGATTCACAAAAGCTTCGTTTACATATGCCCGGTCACAAGGGAGCGTCATTTCTTGGAATGGAGAGCCTTGACATAACCGAGATACAAGGCGCGGACAGTCTTTATGAGGCTGACGGCATCATTGCTTTGAGTGAATCGAATGCAAGCAAGCTTTTTGGCTCAAAAACGTATTATTCTACCGAAGGCTCTTCTCAATGCATAAGAGCCATGGTATATCTTGCAATGCTCGATGCTAAGGCAAGCGGAAAAAAGCCGAGGATTGCTGCAGGCAGAAATGCACACAAGACATTTCACAGTGCTATTGCATTGCTTGATATTGACCTTGAGTGGATATACCCAAGCAATATAGAAAGCTATCTTTCCTGCTCACTTGATGCTAAGGATATAGAGAGCTTTTTAGAAAACACGGATGAAAAGCCGACGGCAATTTATCTTACAAGTCCCGACTATCTTGGAAAGACTTGCGATATTGCAGGAATTTCAAGAGTTTGCAAGGAAAACAAAATATTGCTCTTAGTGGACAATGCTCACGGAGCATATTTGAGATTTTTGGAAAAATCAAAGCATCCGATCGATCTTGGAGCAGATATTTGTTGCGATTCTGCACATAAGACCTTGCCTGTTTTGACAGGTGGTGCATACCTTCACGTATCCGATGAGATGCATAAGGCACACGCGACCAAGATAAAGGATGCACTTGCACTTTTTGGCTCAACAAGCCCTTCATATTTGATTTTGCAGTCCTTGGATGCAGCTAACGTTTATCTTGAGAATCATAGAGAAAGACTTTGCTCATTTATAGAAAAGGTAGATGCATTGAAGGATAAATTGACCGATGGTGGATACATTCTTTACGCTGATGAGGCAATGAAAATAACAATCGAGTCAAAGCCTTATGGATATAGGGGTTATGAATTGGCAGAGCAACTTTCAGAAAACGGAATCGTTTGTGAATTTGCCGATGCGGATTTTGTTGTTTTGATGCTCACACCCGAAAATGTGGATGATTTGACAAGGGTTGAAAAGATTTTGCTTTCTATTGAAAAGAAGGATGCGATCTTGGAAAAATCACCAAGCTTTAATAATAAGTCTAAATTGGTGATGAGTATAAGAGAAGCAGTTTTCTCTTTATCCGAAAAAATCCCTGTTGATGAATGTGAGGGAAGAATCGCAGCCATGTCAAGTATAGGTTGCCCTCCTGCAGTGCCCGTTGTGGTAAGTGGAGAGCTGATTGACAAGGATGCAATTGCTTGCATGAAATACTACGGTATAAATGAATGTAACGTAATCAAATAAAAAAACACTCGTTTTTAACGAGTGTTTTTTGTTATCTTATTGAGATGTTTGCTGAAGCCAACGTGTCAAGTCCAAAGAGGAAGAGTACACGATCTATATCGTTTTCAAGGATGTATTCTTCAATTGAACCGGTATAGTATCTTGGATCGATAAGCTCAAGATTAAAATGCTCTAAGAGATAGGGAACAAGTGAGTGAGAAAAGCTATCCTTTACCAAAAGGAGAGTTTCTTTATCGTTGTTTTCCGCATCGGTTATTTTAACGTGCGCATTGTTTCCTGAAAGGAACACACTGTATTTATCCTTTTTCAAAAGGTAATCGGTGTCATAGATTCCATCAAAGCTGTGGTCGATATCAACGATTGTTGTGGTATATCTGTTCTCATCAATTTTGGGAGCATATATGGAATCGGACGATGCAAAGAAGAATCCCGATTTTGAATAGCTTGTGCCATAGAATTCATCCGACAAAAGCTCGAGTGTGAAGCTATTCTTTGATAAGGGGGCATAGTCGAGAAGGGAAATAAGTGACGTATACGCGTAATACGCACCCTCCTCTGTCCAATGGTGGTCAGTCTTATAAAAGATCTCTTTTCCTGTTAACTGCCAGGATTTTAATTCCTCTGTAAGATTATAATGCTTGTCACCGACAAGCTCCCAAACGTAAGAATTTCTTTCATCGGAATAATAGGGAGAGAATTTATCCTGGAGAATATCCACCTTTCTTGGAATAAGGGCAGATACTGTGCTTATTTCATTTTCTTCAAGAGTAGCCATAAGCTTTTCTATTCTTGAGAGATTTCTCGTAAGATAGGAATAATTATCCTCGGTATAGGAATAGGTTTCGATAAGATAACCGTCCTTGCCAAGAAGGACCCCGTTATTTTCATTCTTGCCCATTGCAAGCTCAATGCTTGCCTTAAGTCTTATCATTATCGTTCTAAGACTTATTTGGTCGGAAAAATAATCGTGGAGCTGACGGGTATACGTTCCGTCCATCAGCTTTTCAACAGTAAAGCGAGGCGCCGCCTGAAGGGAACGGTTTTCGTCCTCGGAAAAGCTTGAGTCGGGAGTGAAGATATATGAAAGGGAAAAGAATGCGATGATGCATGAAAGCACAACGAGTAATATTATGTTTGGAATATTCTTTTTCATTTTTTCTCCTTTCACAAATTAATTGATTACAATATGTATTATATCAAAAAATCAAGGATTTTTCAATCCTTGATTTTTATTTTCAATATTATTTTTTCACACTTACGATGAAACCATTCGCGTTATCACCGGAAATTGTATAGGTGGAATTTTTGGGAACGGGAACACTTGTGGGATTGCCGTTGTGACGGATGTAGTACACAAGATAAGTACCGTCAGCAGTTTCTACTGAGATAGCCTT
This sequence comes from Eubacteriales bacterium, assembly GCA_045643885.1. Classification (GTDB taxonomy): domain Bacteria; phylum Bacillota; class Clostridia; order Oscillospirales; family CAG-272; genus RGIG4608. The sequence continues at coordinate 8,948 of JAZRFY010000009.1, forward strand.
GTTAACGGAGCTGTGTTGGCTGCGAAGAAGCTCGATATATTCTTCAAAGCAAATGTTGTTTTGATAGATATATGTGGCATGCTCTACACCAACGTAACGAAGGTGAACTCTCTTTGAGCTGTCAAATCCGGTGTGATTCTTGCAAGCGTCGGGATAACGAATGATGAATCCGTATTTATGAGCGTTCTCATAAATCCAAAGGAAATTCTTTTTGAGAATCTCCTCAGTGATTACTGTTGAGGGATCGTATGTTTTGAGTGTGAGTGTTGTGCCAAGACCGTGGTCAACAAAGCTTGCACTGATATTGGCAATATCGTCCGGATATTCAGTATATGTTTCTATTGTATATCCACCCCAGGCAACAACGAGGTTACTTGCGCTGTTCTGATTTGCACTTGACATATCCAATGTCTGGCAATAATCGAGAATCATATGGTTAAATGCATTGCATGTGTTAACCTCAAGGGCTATATCGTCAGCTGTGAGTGAGTATGTAAGCTTTCCGTTCAATTCAACTAATGAAACGTTTGCTGCATTGTTTCTGAATGCATAGAGGTTAATCATATTGCTGAAATCGTTGGGAATCTCATAGGGGTTATTGGAATCGATATGAAGAAGATTTCCTTTATAAAGATCTCCTGCGTCCTTGGGAACGTAAGTGAGGTCCTGATTTAACGTAGAGGGAGTCTTTTCGGGAAGCTGACTTACTATCTTACCAATAATAAGTGTTGCAAAGGCGGCAAGTATGAGTGCCACGACAACAAAAATTGCAACCACCACCTTGCGACGGGATTCGTTTGCGCTATTATCTACTGAAGTAAAAGCTCTTGTTCTTTGATCGTTATGGCTCATATTGGTTCCTTTCTGCATAATATATTTTTCCTTGGGGTGTTTGCCCCAAGGAAAATAAAGATTGCTTTAATTAATTCGGATAAATTAAAATTTAGTATTAAAGTGCGTCCTTGATAGAGAAGTTCATTCTACCCTTAGCGTCAACGCCCATGTACTTAACCTTAACAGTATCACCCAACTTAAGAACGTCCTCAACCTTGTCGATTCTTTCCTTGGCGATCTTGGAGATGTGTACAAGGCCTTCCTTTCCGGGAACGTATTCAACGAACGCGCCGAACTCCTTGATACCTGTTACTGTACCTGTGTAAACCGCACCAACCTCGGGCTCGAATACGATGGCGTCGATGCAAGCCTTAGCAGCTGCTGCACTCTCGCCGTTTACTGCTGCGATTCTGATTGTACCGTCATCCTCGATGTCGATCTTTGCGCCTGTGCCAGCAACGATCTTCTGGATTACGGAGCCGCCCTTACCGATAACTTCACGAATCTTATCGGGATCGATCTTCATTGTTGTCATCTTGGGAGCGTATTTTGAAACCTCTGCACGAGGCTCTGCAATAGCCTTAAGGATTACTTCGTCGATGATGTAATCACGGCCGATGTGTGTCTGCTCGAAAGCCTTCTTGATGATTTCGGGTGTAAGACCGTCAATCTTAAGGTCCATCTGGATGGATGTGATACCCTTGTGAGTACCGGCTACCTTAAAGTCCATATCGCCGTAGAAGTCTTCAAGGCCCTGAATGTCGAGCATTGTGTCCCAAGAACCGTCTTCAGCTGTGATAAGACCGCAAGAGATACCTGCAACGGGAGCCTTGATCGGAACACCTGCATCCATAAGGGCAAGTGTAGAGCCACAAACGGAGCCCTGAGATGTAGAACCGTTAGAGGATACTACGTCAGAAACAAGACGGATAGCATAGGGGAATTCCTCGGGAGAGGGAAGAACGGGAACAAGAGATCTTTCGGCAAGTGCACCGTGACCGATTTCACGACGTCCGGGAGAACGTGCGGGCTTAGCTTCACCTGTAGAGAAGCCGGGCATGTTGTAGTGGTGCATGTATCTCTTTTCCTTGTCGTTGTCAAGACCGTCAAGGAGCTGAGCCTCACTGAGTGTACCAAGTGTAGCTACTGTAAGAACCTGTGTCTGACCACGAGTGAAGAGACCTGAACCGTGAGCTCTGGGAAGGATACCTACCTCAGAACCGAGAGGTCTGATTTCGTCCATACGACGGCCGTCAACACGCTTCTTGTCAACGAGCAACCAACGACGAACGATCTTCTTCTGAATCTTGTATACAAGCTCCTCCATCATTGTGGGGAGTTCGGGATATTCTTCTGTGAAGTTTGCAAGGATAGCTTCCTTAATGGGGAACATCTTTGCATCTCTTACTGTCTTATCATCTGTGTCAAGAGCTTCCATAACGTCCTTTTCGCAGAACGCAAAGATCTTGTCAAACATATCGTGATCAAGCTCGCAAGAGGGATATTCAAACTTTGTTTTACCGATTTCGTCAACGATTGCGTTGATGAATTCGAGAACGCCCTGATTTTCCTTGTGAGCAAGCATAATTGCTTCGAACATAAGGTCATCTTCAACCTCGTTAGCGCCTGCCTCGATCATTACAACCTTCTTGTCAGAGGATGCAACTGTAAGCTCAAGGTCGGAAACTGCTCTCTGCGCTTCGTTAGGATTAACAACGAGCTTGCCGTCTACAAGACCCATGAATACTCCGGAGATAGGACCGTTCCAGGGGATATCGGAGATGGAAAGAGCGATTGATGCACCGATCATTGCTGTAATCTCTGGTGAGCAATCGGGATCGTAGGACATAACTGTAAGAGAAAGAGCTACGTCGTTACGAAGATCCTTGGGGAAGAGGGGACGGATGGGACGGTCGATAACACGGCTTGTAAGGATTGCCTTTTCAGAAGGTCTGCCTTCACGGCGAAGGTACCCGCCGGGGATCTTACCTGCTGCATACATTCTCTCGTCAAAGTCAACGGAGAGGGGAAGGAAATCGATGCCGTCACGGGGCTTTTCGGATGCTGTTGCACAGCAAAGGATTGCTGTATCGCCATATCTGATAAGGCAAGAACCGTTTGCAAGACCTGCAAGCTTGCCTGTCTCAACTACAAGGGGTCTGCCAGCGAGTGTGTAATGGAATGTCTTAAAGTTTTTAAATACCATAGGTGAGCTGATTGAATTACTCATTTTATTTTCCTCCATAAAAATTTTAAAGTTCTGTATATTTATTCTTACGGGGTTTAGCACTTAATTACACCCTCAAATTTTGGGGACATAATTAACTGCTAAAACGACCGCAAGATGTTCGACTGATTTTGTTAAAAAACAAACAAAGGGAGTGAGGAGTCGGCAAAAACCCACTCTCCCACTCCGTATTTGCTCTTATTTTCTGATGCCAAGCTTCTTGATGATAGCTCTGTATCTTTCGATATCAACTCTCTGGAGATAGCCAAGAAGGTTTCTTCTGTGACCTACCATTTTAAGAAGACCGCGACGGCTGTGGTGGTCGTTGTGGTTGTTCTTAAGATGCTCGTTGAGGCTGTTGATTCTGTGTGTGAGAATAGCAATCTGCACTTCAGGAGAACCTGTGTCACCTTCGTGTGTAGCGTATTCAACAATGATAGCCTGCTTTTCGTTCTTCAACATGATATTTTCACCTTTCATAAATTTATTTAACGAGGAGCACAGTAGTCGGCGGGTGAAACACGGCTATTGCCATCTTATTTTCCCGAAAACCGAGCTTGTCGTCATACGAAACCTATTTTAGCACATAAAATTACTTTTGTAAATAGTTTTTTGAAAAATTCTTCAAATATTTTTGTTTATTTTCTATTAATTATATATTTTGCATTTGTTAAAAAGGAACAAAAAACCAAAAATGCCATTCCTTGTGGCAAAATATCGAAATTAATTATTGAAATTGGCTCTTATGTATGATATAATAATTATGTATGTATATAAAATTAATCTCTTTACATAAATTTTTCTTTAAGGAAGTGATATGATGTCTGATAAAAAGAAATTTAATGGCAAAGCATCGAAAAAGGAGCTTCAGGCTTCTAACGGTGCAAAGGAAAAGAAGGGTGGCAAAAAGGACAAGCAATTGACCTTTGATTCTCCGTCTGAAAAGATGGTCCACCAGGTGCTTCCTTTCGTTTTTGTTGTGTTTGCTATCCTTTTTGAGGTGTGCTTTGTTCTTGCATCTCTTACGGGTGAAAAATACGTTGGTGTTGCAGGTGTATTTTTGAAGGATGCCTTTCTTGGACTTTTGGGCGTTTGTGCATTCCTTATCCCCGTAGTGCTTTTGAACCTTGCTGCAAACTGGAGAAAATTTGTTGATTCCGGCATTGTTTTTGCAAAGGTGATCTTCTCGCTTTTGTTTTTGATATCTCTTTCAGGACTTGTTCACATCTTTATCAGAGGTGAAATCAATACCACTGCAGAGGCATTTTTGCTTCCTAAAGAGATTTTTGAGCATTCATATAGCAATCTTGTAAGCTCTGGTGTTATCGGTGGATTTATTTGCGAGTGCATTTATGCTCTCTTTAAATCCGTTGGTACAACCATCATCATGGTTGCATTTACACTTATCTTCTTCATTTTCTCACTCGGCATGACACCGAGAAATATGGCTATCTGGATCAGATACAAGTGGACGGTATTTTATGAAAAATACAAGGAGCGCCGCGATGAAGAAAAGAGAATTGCCAAGGAAAAGAAGGAAGAGGAAGAAAAAATCCTTGCTGCTGAAAAGGCAAAGGCTGAAGCGGACGAAAAGGCAATGCGCGAGGCTGAGAGAAAGATCGAGGACGAGAGGATCGCCGCTGCCGAGCGCCGTGCTATTGAAAGAGAGCAAAAGGAAAAGAGTGACAGAGAAAAATACGGCGCTATGCGCTTTGTTGAACCCGAGTCCTATCGCGGCTCGATAGATACTGAAGAGGTAGAATCCGAGGACGAAGGAAGAGTGAGCGTTGCAGAGATATTCAAAAATCCTCCAAAGGATTTCGATCCCAACGCACAAGCTCCTGCTCCTGCTATTGAAGCTGTCCCTGTCGTTGAACCCGAAAAACCGAAGAAGGAAGCAAAGCCCAGCCTTGAGATTAAGGAAATGACCGATATCGATAAGGTGCCTGACGATGGAGAGGAAGGCTCTGTTATCCCCGAAAACGTATTCAGAGAATATGTAAAGCCCCCTGTAAATCTTCTTAAAAACTATAAAAACGAGAGCAGTGAAGAGAACATCCATAACGAAATCAGAGGCAATGCCAATGCGCTTATGGATACCCTTAAGAGCTTTGGTGTAAGAATTCAGGAAATCACCTATTCAAGAGGACCTACAATCACCCGTTACGAGCTTAAGCCCGACGTTGGTGTTCGTATCCGTTCCATTGCCAACCTCGTTGACGATATTGCACTTTCACTTGCAACAACGGGTGTGAGAATCGAAGCCCCCATTCCCAATAAGAGTGCCGTTGGTATCGAGGTTCCTAACAGAACCCTTGAAACTGTCGGACTTCGTTCCCTCATTGATAATCGCGAATTTACTGATAAAAAGAGCATTCTTACGGCTGCTCTCGGTAAGGACGTTGGTGGTAATACCGTATACTTTGATATCGGCAAGATGCCTCATATGCTTATCGCAGGTACTACCGGTTCCGGTAAATCCGTATGTATCAACTGTATCATTATGAGTATCCTTTATAAGGCAAGTCCCCGTGATGTAAAGCTCATTTTGATTGACCCTAAGAAGGTTGAATTCCAGCCCTACAGATCTATTCCTCATCTCTATGCTCCCATCGTAACAGAGCCTAAGAAGGCGGCCGGTGCACTTGCGTCAGCAGTTGCCGAGATGGAGAGAAGATTCGAGCTTATCGAGAGTGTTGGCGCAAAGAATATCTCGGGATATAATGAGCTTACTGCTAACGATCCTTCAAAGGAATATCTTCCCTATATCGTAATTATTATCGACGAGCTTGCTGACCTTATGATGACTGCGGCAGACGACGTTGAAACTGCTATTTGCCGTATTGCTCAGAAGGCAAGAGCTGCAGGTATCCACCTTGTTATCGGTACACAGCGTCCCTCAGTTGACGTTGTTACAGGTCTTATTAAGGCAAATATTCCCTCACGAATCGCGTTTACCGTTGCATCCCAGGTTGACTCCAAGACCATTCTTGATACTGCGGGTGCGGATAAGCTTATCGGTCGAGGCGACATGCTCTTTGCTCCTATTGGTTCCGTAAAGCCGATGCGTGTACAGGGTGCGTTCATTGACGACCGTGAGGTTGAGGCTATCGTTGAATATATCACAGAGAATAACGACGGTGTTTCCTTTAACGATGCGTTCATTCAGCGTCTTGAAGAGGAGGCAGCTAAGTGTGGCAATCCCAAGGGCAAGGGTGGCGGTGGCAGCTTTGCGGGTGTTGATGATGACGGTGAGCCCGGTGAAGAGGGCGTTGATCCTAAGTTCAAGCTCGCACTTGACGTTGCTATCGAGATGGGTAAGATATCCACGTCCCTTCTTCAGAGAAGACTTGAGATCGGTTACGGCCGTGCGGCAAAGATTATTGACCGAATGGAAGCGCTCGGATACGTAAGCGCGCCCGATGGCAATAAGCCCCGTGTTGTGCTTGTTTCCAAGCCCGAAATCATGGAAAAACGCCTTAACGGTGACGAATAATCAATAAAATAAAGAGGACTCCTTTGGGAGTCCTTTTTTGTTTTGTGTTGTAGAAGAGAAAAAATATTTATCGGTTACTTCTTGCTTACCACGTCATCAAGGCTTTTGGCTCTTGTGTGGTGTATCTGCTCCCATTTGACGGGCTTAAAGAGGGCTATCACCGATATGGGAATGTAGGTGTACATGAAAATGGGAAATGTGAAAAGATAGCCTATCTTCTTTGCAGTGCTTGTGTGTATCCTCTTCCACTCACTTATAAGTGTTACAAGACCGACTGCAAACATAACTCCATAGGTGAACGATATATACCCTGCAAGGCTTTTTATCACGGGGGTGGGATCTCCCCAACCGAATATACCGAAAAGGATGGATGAAACGCTTGTGAAAAGTAAAACCACAGTCAATACAAAGGCGGGCATTATATTCATCGTCATATCGAAAAATGCAAATCTCCGATGCTTGAATATTCCGTGTATCAAATCCTTGCCGTGCTTTTTCCACACCTGGAAGAATCCCTTTGACCAACGCAGTCTTTGCTTGTATGATTGATGAAAGGTTACGGGCTGCTCGTCATATAGCTCGGCGTTTATGCAGCAGCCTATCTTTACTCCGTTTATAACACAAAAGATTGAAAACTCAATATCTTCGGTGAGAAGATAGAATTTCCAACCGTCAAAACGGTCGAGAAGGGAACGCTTTACTAAAAATCCCGTGCCCGATATTGCGGCTGATGAACGAAGGAGCATTCTCGCATAGTGGAGAAATTTTGACTCTCTTATATACCAGAGTCCATAGCCGGCACTTATCCAGTTGTCACCGTAGTTTTTGGAGTTTCTATAGCTTGTGAATGCTTCGTATCCGTCGCTTAAGGTCTTGTTCATCTCGGTGACGTAATTTTTCGTGATTATATTGTCAGCATCAAGAACGATAACTCCGTCGATTTGCTCCCACAAGCCACACTCTCTTAGCTTGTCTATGGCATAATCAAGGGCATATCCCTTGCCGACCTTTTCTTTATTGAATCTTTCAAAAACAGTTGCGCCGTTTTGAGATGCCACCAATGCCGTTGAGTCGGTGCAGTTGTCGGCAATTACGAAAACGTCAAGGAGTGATTTGTCGTAATCTTGATTGTTTATGCTTTTTAACAATTCACCGATGACCGCCTCCTCGTTTCGCGCAGCAATAAGTATGGCTATTCTGTTTTGCTTGATGGGGATTTTGTGTCTTCTTGGCTTTATTGAAAAGGGAACTATGGTATAGAATATCTGATAGGAATAACACAAAAACAATATGAATCCCACAACGAAATTAAGGTCTGCCAAAAATTCGTAAAACATATAATTTGCTCCTGAAAGGATATTTATATATAATGTTCCCACTTTTGGTGCAATTATTCGTAAATTTTTAGATTTAACAATTCCAAAAATGGAAAATCAACCCCAAAATGATTAAAACATAAAAAAATATTTCCGATTTAAGAAAAAATGTATTGACAAACAAAAAAAGAGGGTGTATAATAAGCTCATCGATGAAAATTAATCTTTTGGAGGATTTGAAATATGGCAACTAAAAAAGCAGCAGTAGCAAAGGTGGCTCCCCTTGACGATAAGGCGGCTCGCAAAAAGGCACTCAGCACAGCCCTTGCTCAGCTTGAAAGAGATTTTGGCGCAGGAGCTGTTATGAAGCTCGGTGAAAATACACATATGGAGGTGCAGGCTGTTCACACGGGCTCCCTTGCACTTGACTTCGCACTTGGTATCGGTGGTGTTCCGAGAGGAAGAATCATCGAAATCTTTGGTCCTGAGTCTTCCGGTAAAACAACAGTGGCTCTTCATATTATTGCAGAGGTTCAGAAAACAGGTGGAGAGGCTGCGTTTATCGACGCTGAGCATGCCCTTGATCCCGTATATGCAAAGGCTCTTGGCGTAAATATCAATGAATTGCTCGTTTCTCAGCCCGACTGTGGTGAGGACGCACTTGAAATCACGGAGGCACTTGTTCGTTCAGGCGCTATCGACGTTGTCGTAGTTGACTCCGTTGCAGCTCTCGTTCCCCGTCAGGAAATCGACGGTGAGATGGGTGCTAGTATGGTTGGCGTTCAGGCTCGTCTTATGTCCCAGGCCATGAGAAAGCTCTCTGCAGTTATATCAAAGAGCAATGTAGTGGTTATCTTTATCAACCAGCTGCGTGAAAAGGTTGGCGTTATGTACGGCAACCCCGAAACAACACCCGGTGGTCGTGCGCTTAAGTTCTATTCTTCCGTTCGTATCGACGTAAGAAAGACAGAGCAGCTCAAAAACGGCGCTGACGTTTACGGTAACCGTGTAAAGTGTAAGATCGTTAAGAATAAGGTAGCTCCCCCCTTCAAGGTGGCAGAGTTTGACATCCTTTACGGAAAGGGAATTTCCAAGTCAAGTGAGCTTATTGATATGGGCATCACTCTTGGCATCATCAAGAAGAGTGGCTCCTGGTTCTCATATGAGGGTGAGAGAATTGCTCAGGGCAAGGACAACACAAGAAAGGTATTCGAGAATAATGCCGAGCTTATGGATGAGCTTGAAGAAAAGGTTCGTGCTATGGCGGATCAGCTTGTGGATAGAAACGATGAATTCGAGCTTGATGAGGACGACGATATCGATAGCTTCGAGCTTGAAACACTTTCCGATGAGGAATAATTTGTTGTAATGGATATAAAAATAGTTTCCGTCAACGCACTTAGCGAGGGGGCGGAGATACTTTTGACAATCTCTCTTTCATGTGGTGAAGGAAGAGTGGAGAAGAGAAGGCTTCTCGTGTTTACCGAGCAGTATCTTGAGCTTGGTCTTTCAAAGGGAATGATTCTTGATGAGGTGACCTTTGATAAGCTTGAGGAAAATTCAAGACGTTGCAAGGCGATGAAAAAGGGAAGTGATCTTCTTTCATATTCGGCTTCGTCGGAGCGTCGACTTGTTCAAAGGCTCAAAAGCAAGGGAATTGACAAGGAAAGCGCTGAATTTGCCGCATCCAAGCTCAAGGAAATGGGTGCGATAAATGAAGAGCTTGACGTTGAAAGAGCAGTAAACACTTGCCTTAAAAAGCTTTGGGGTAAAAAACGCATTTACCGTGAGCTTTGTGCAAAGGGATATGAAAGAGAATACATATCATCTGCACTCGATGAGGTGGATGATGATGTCTTTGCTCAGAATTGCAAGACCTTGTTCAAGAAAAAATATAAGAGCTTGCCGACCGATTCTGCAGAGCAGAAAAAGATCGTGGCAGCCCTTATGCGATATGGATATTCCTTTTCTCAAATCAAATATGCTATGCAAACAAAATAATAAAAAGCCGAGAGCAGATGCTCTCGGCTTTGATTTTTAATTTACTGATTACTGTTCAGTTGAGGGAGTTTTGATTGTGAAGTAAGGATCCTTGTATTGACCTGTTGTTTTGTCCTTAGCCTGATAGATTACGTAGTAAACGCCGTCTTCATACTGAACCTTATACCAAATAGTGCCGTCACTTTCTGTACCCTTTGCAACAGCCTGGAGCTCTGTTCCTGCGGGAACACTGCCATAAACCTCATCCTCGCTGCCTGCAACGTAGTATGTGGACTTTCTGATTTTGATATCTCCGGTCTTTTCTGTAACTACGAGGATATCTGTGTTTGCTTCGAATGTGATATCACCGTCGGGATTGGATTCTACGGGCTTTGTCTTGGAAAGGTAATCGTTGTTTACGTAGCGGATAATGGATGTTTCTACACCTTCAACTTTAACTGTAAACTCAATCTTTGCGAATGTGTATTCTTTTCCGTCCTCGGCAACGTATTTGGTTTTTGCAACACCCAATCTCTTAACCTGTTCGCCTTCGAAGAACTGGAAGTCAGCAACTGAATAATCTTCGATGTGGCTGGGCTTTGTGAATGCCAATGCGCTATGGATGAAATAAACTGTTTCGTTTACAGATGTGAAGCTTGTGATGGGCTTGGATGTTGTGAGGCAATCTGTGGAAACATAGCATTCCTTGTCCTCGTATTTAACCTTTGACCAGCCGTTTGCATAGTAGCCAAGTCTTTGAAGCTCTGTATCCTGTTCGACCCAACCGAGCAAGTTGTCTTCTGTCTTTTCAGCGGAAGAACGAAGGTGAAGTCCTTCTGAAATTACGTAAACCTTATCATTTGTTTCTGTATATTCATCGGGCTCAGGATCTACAACGGGATCGGAAGAGCTTGAGCTGCCTGAACCTGATGTTGAAGATGTTGTAGTTGTGGTTGTAGTTGTGGTTGTAGTTGTTGTGGTAGTTGTGGTTGTGGGGTCGTCCGATTCCTGACAAGCAAAGAGAGTGATTGTCAAAACAACGATAAGACAGAGAACAACAACGATAGCGATCTTTAAGATTTTGTTCATGATTGCTCCTTTCAATATTGAAAAAATGACTCAACGAGCCATTGATTTTGTTATAAAAATATTATAACAAATATATATTTAAAAGTCAACTGATATTTTGATATTTTTCAACATTATTTTGCAAAAAAATGAAATAAAAAATGGGCACGAAATGTGCCCGATTTTTTATTTGAATTGATTAACCCAAAGCGTTGAGCTTCTTTGTGAACTGGCTCTTCTTGTGAGCTGCTGCGTTCTTGTGGATGATGCCACGAGAAGCTGCCTGGTCAATCTTCTTTGTTGCTGCCTTGTAAGTAGCCTGTGCAAGAGCTACATCTCCTGCTGCAAGAGCTGCTTCGTATTTCTTAATCTCAGTCTTAAGCTGTGTCTTGAACATCTTGTTCTGCAATGTCTTAGCCTGAATAACTTTTATACGCTTTTTTGCACTTTTAATATTTGCCAAAGCCTTACCCTCCTTGTAAAAATAAAAAGAAATTGAAACAGTAAACACCTAGCACCTGAGAGGGTGTGCATGATGTTCTCGTCCATACATTGCATATAATACCACACAAATTCTCAAATTGCAATAGTTTTTTTGAAAAAAGTTTTGAAAAAAATTCAAAAAAATTACTATAATAGAAAAATAATTAGTAAAAAGGACTTGACAAGAGGGAGTTGTTATGCTAAAATAGTAAACTGCAATATAATTGCTAACTATGTCCTTTTTGGAACTTAAATAATGGCGAAAAACGGCGCTTATTATATATAAGGAAAAAAGGTGCAAGTTGGCAGCATCGCAAAAACGATCAGTTGCGGTGTTAAATTTTTTTGAATGGAGTGATTGTATTAATGATCAACATCAGAGAACACAAACAGGGTAAAACTACCAGAATGAGCTTCTCTAAAAACAGAAGCACTCTTGAGCTTCCGAATCTTGTTGAGATTCAGACAGCGTCGTTCAAGTGGTTCCTTGAAGAAGGACTTGCAGAAGTTCTTCGTGACGTTTCCCCCATCACAGACTTCTCGGGAAACTTGTCAATTGAGTTCGTATCATACTCATTTGACCAAAAGCCTAAATATACTGTTGAACAGTGCAAGGAGAGAGACGTAAACTACGCGGCTCCTCTTAAGGTCAACGTTCGTCTTACTAACAAGCAGACAGGCGAAGTTAAGCAGACAGACATCTTCATGGGTGAATTCCCCATCATGACCGAAACCGGTACGTTCGTTATCAACGGTGCAGAGCGTGTTATCGTATCTCAGATAATCCGTTCCCCCGGTATGTACTATTCATCTGAAATTGATAAATCCGGTAAGAGAATGTATGCATCCACAGTTATCCCCTATCGTGGTGCTTGGCTTGAATACGAAACAGACATCAACAACGTTGTTTGGGTTCGTATTGACAAAAACAGAAAGGTTCCGATCACTATGCTCATCAGAGCTCTCGGCGTAGTGCCCAGTGAAGAGACCGACGAAAAGGGTAAGGTTGCAGATTACCGTTCTACAATAGAAACAAGAGATGACGTTTACGCGATCTTTGGCAACGAAGAAATGCTTGCGTCCACATTTGATAAAGACGAGTGCGAAGAGCTTGCTGCAAGAAACCATACTTCTGCAGGTATTGAAGCGCTTAAGGAAATTTATAAGAGACTCCGTCCCGGTGAACCTCCGCTCGTAGAGTCAGCATACACACTCCTCAACAATTATTTCTTCGATCCCAGAAGATATGACATTCAGCCTGTTGGTAGATATAAGTTCGACAAGAAGCTTAACATCGCTGACAGAATCGTTGACCACAGACTTGCAGAGGACGTTGTTGCTCCTCTTACAGGTGAAGTGCTCTACGAAAAGGGAACAGTTATTACAAGAGAGGTTGCAGATGCTATCGGACATGCAGCTGTCAACGCCGTTTCTCTCGTGCTCGACAACGGAAACGTTATCAGAGTATTCTCCAACAATACAATAGAACCTGAATATATAATCGGAACAGACCTCACTGACTGCGGAATCAAGGAAAAGGTTAAGACAGAAGTTCTCCTTTCTCTTATGGAAGAAGTTGGCGGCGATATCGATGCTCTTAAGGAGCTTGTTAAGGCAAACGTTCACAAGCTTTGCCCCAAGCACATCACAAAGGACGATATCTTTGCTTCTATCAACTACTTCTTCGGTCTTACTCACGAGGTAGGTAAGTACGACGATATCGACCACCTTGGCAACCGTCGTATCCGCTCTGTAGGTGAACAGCTTCAGAATCAGATGAGAATCGGTTTCTCCAGAATGGACAAGATCATTAAGGAGAGAATGACAACTCAGGATAATGAAAAGCTTACTCCTCAGGCGCTTATCAACATCAGACCCATCGTAACTGTTATCAGAGAGTTCTTCGGATCCTCTCAGCTTTCTCAGTTCATGGACCAGAACAACCCCTTGGCAGAGCTTACTCATAAGAGAAGACTTTCTGCTCTTGGTCCCGGCGGTCTTTCAAGAGACAGAGCTTCCTTCGATGTCCGTGACGTTCACTATACTCACTACGGTAGAATGTGTCCTATCGAGACACCCGAAGGTCCTAACATCGGTCTTATCTCCTACCTTACAACATATGCAAGAATCAGTGACTACGGCTTCATCATGGCTCCTTATCGCAAGGTTAAGCACGTTGAAGAAAACGGTGTAATGTACCACTACGTTACTGATGAGGTTGCTTACATGACAGCTGATGAAGAGGACAACTACGTAGTAGCTCAGGCAAACGAGCTTCTCGACGAACAGGGCTGCTTCATCAAGACACGCGTAACTGCTCGTGATAAAGCAGAAATCGTTGAGGTTGACGTTGCATCCGTTGACTATATGGACGTTGCTCCTAAGATGATGGTTTCCGTAGCTACAGCATGTATCCCCTTCCTTGAAAACGACGACAACTCTCGTGCGCTCATGGGTTCAAACATGCAGAAGCAGGCAGTTCCGCTTATGGTTACCGACTCTCCCATCGTTGGTACAGGTATGGAATACAACGCAGCTGTTGACTCCGGTGTAGTAATCACATCCAAGGTTGCAGGTGTTGTTGACTACGTTGACGCAGATAAGGTGGTTATCATTTGCGACGACGGACAAAAGGAGACTTACCATCTCATCAAGTTCAAGAGAACAAACCAGGGTACTTGCTTCAATCAGCGTCCTATCGTTGAAAGAGGTGAAAGAGTTGAGGTTGGTCAGGTGATCGCTGACGGTCCTGCAACAGACATGGGTGAGCTTTCTCTCGGTAAGAATGCACTTATCGGCTTTATGACTTGGGAAGGTTACAACTACGAGGACGCTGTACTCCTCAATGAAAAGCTTGTAAGAGATGACGTATATACATCTCTTCACATAGAAGAATATACACACGAAGCTCGTGATACAAAGCTCGGTCCGGAAGAGATCACAAGAGAAATCCCCAACGTTGGTGATGACGCACTTAAGGATCTTAATGCTGAAGGTATCGTTAAGAAGGGTACTGAGGTTCGTGCAGGTGATATCCTTGTAGGTAAGATCACTCCTAAGGGTGAAACAGAGCTTACAAGTGAAGAAAGACTTCTTCGTGCTATCTTCGGTGAGAAGGCAAGAGAAGTTAGAGATACGTCTCTCCGTGTTCCTCACGGTGAGTCCGGTATCGTTGTTGACGTTAAGGTGTTCTCTCACGAAAACGGTGACGAGCTTCCCGCAGGCGTTAACAAGAGCGTAAGAATCTATCTTGCGCAGAAGAGAAAGATTTCCGTAGGTGACAAGATGGCTGGTCGTCACGGTAACAAGGGTGTCGTTTCACGCATCCTTCCTCCCGAAGACATGCCCTTCCTTCCCGACGGTACTCCTCTTGACATTGTTCTTAACCCCTTGGGCGTTCCTTCACGTATGAACATCGGTCAGGTGCTTGAAGTGCATCTTGGTATCGCTGCAAGAAAGCTTGGCTGGAAGATCATGACTCCCGTATTCGACGGCGCTAACGAGCGCGACATCGTTGAATGCCTTGAGGCAGCAGGTCTTTACCGTGAAATCCGCGCAGGTGAAAACGTAAACGGTAAGGAGCTTATCTCCGTATACGTTGACGAAAACGGTGAAACAAAGATTGAAAAGCTTACAGCAGAGCAGAAGGAAGATCAGGAATACCTTGCTCAGCTTAAGGCAGAAAATAAACTCAGAGTAGTTGACGGTAAGACAACACTTTACGACGGTAGAACAGGTGAACCCTTCGACAACCCCGTAACAGTAGGTATCATGTATTACCTCAAGTTGCATCACCTTGTTGACGATAAGATCCACGCTCGTTCC
Source organism: Eubacteriales bacterium (assembly GCA_045643885.1). Lineage (GTDB taxonomy): Bacteria > Bacillota > Clostridia > Oscillospirales > CAG-272 > RGIG4608. The sequence goes on from JAZRFY010000009.1 coordinate 24,177, forward strand.
AATGGTCCTTACTCTCTCGTTACACAGCAGCCTCTCGGTGGTAAAGCACAGTTTGGTGGTCAGCGTTTCGGTGAGATGGAGGTTTGGGCGCTCGAGGCTTACGGTGCAGCTTATACTCTTCAGGAAATCCTTACTGTTAAGTCCGACGATATCAACGGACGTAGAAAGGCTTATGAGGCAATCATCAAGGGTCAGAATATTCCTACTCCCGGTGTACCCGAGTCCTTTAAGGTTCTTGTTAAGGAGCTTCAGTCACTTGCTCTTGATATTCGTGTTCTTGATGAAGAGGGCAACGAAATCGAGCTCAACACACTTTGCGCTGAGGAAGAAACACCCGTTTACTCCACAAGAGCATTCAATCCCAAGTCCGATGACGAGGAATTTGAAGAATACATTGAAACTGATGACGTTGCAGATAACTTTATTATCGAAGACGCTGAAGATGAAGAAGATGATGATATGTTTGGCGATGTTTATGAGGGTGAATTCTCTGACTTCGCTGATGAAGATTAATTAAGGGAAAGGAGATAAACAAATGGAACATAACGAATTTAATTCCATAAAGATAGGTCTTGCATCTCCCGACATGATAAGAGAATGGTCTTATGGCAAGGTTACAAAGCCCGAGACAATCAACTACAGAACACTTAAGGCAGAAATTGGCGGTCTTTTCTGCGAGCGTATCTTTGGTCCTACTAAAGATGGTGCTTGTATGTGCGGAAAATATAAGAATATGCACAACAAGGGCGTTCACAAATGCGAAAAGTGTGGCGTAGATGTTACAACTAAAAAAGTTAGACGTGAAAGAATGGGACATATCGAACTTGCGACTCCCATCTCTCACATCTGGTATTTTAAATCCATCCCTGCAAGAATCCCCATGGTTCTTGACATTTCTCCTAAGCATCTTGAACAGGTTCTCTACTTTGCAGAGAACGTTGTTCTTGATCCAGG
>JAZRFY010000010.1:0-55288 GCA_045643885.1 Eubacteriales bacterium
GCATTCCGGGTTTAATTCAAACGAAACGCCCGATGATTATTACTTTGTTTTTAGTAACAGCATAAAGAACGAGGAAACGGGCGAAATCGAGTGCTGTGTAATTCACATAAAGAGCGTAGAAGAATCCAAAGCTGTGATTGACGGTAAAACGTTTGTTTACAACACTATCATGTCCGTTTATCGTGAAAGTGTTTCGGAAGGTTACAAATATCCCACTTACACCATTGAATACGTAGAAAACGTTTGGCACGTTGACCTTGCAGATTATATACTGCCAAATCAACCTACCTTCTCTTTGCCCGGCAAGGAAGTCACGGTACGAATAAAGCCACAGAACGAGGACATTGAGCTTTGGATAGACGGCGGCAAACAGATTCAGCGTACCGCCGTAACAGACGAGTATTGGGAGTACACCTTCACAATGCCAGAACACAATATTAAACTGTTAATCCAACCCAAAGGATTATAAAGCCTGCGACGCACTAAGTACGCACAGACTTAACAAGATCAGCGGCAGGCTACAAATCGTAGTCTGCCGTTTTTCTTTCCTTTATCATATTACACGCAAAGCAAAAATCTCCACTCTATTCTATGAGTGAAGATAAAAGAATATAACTACACGGTCATCTTCCGCTACCCCTTGGACGAGCCGTGCCTATCTTTCAAATCAAGGAGGTAAATTTATGCGTTGGGTGAACAACGTTTCGCTGCTCGTTATGAGTAGCGACTATAATTTATGAGCTGATTGCTCTACATAAAAAACTGAATAGAATACGCCACAAGGCACTTATTAGACGATGCAAAATTAAAGCATCTGACAATAAGTGCCTTTTGCTTTGCCCGCGCGAAAAATGTAATAATTTGCCTATTCGTGCGCCACCTGAAAGAATTTTGAAATTTTATGTCAATTTTCAAATTCAATCAGGAGGCTAAAATGAAGAAATTAAGCACAAATATCATAAACGAAAACGGCGATGTGAAAAAAATTACAGTCTTTGTAGAGGACGAAACTGCGGCGGCGCTCGCTCATTGTGACGAAGAAATCCGCCACCTTTATATACTTGAAGAACACGAGGCGCAAAACCTTACGCGCAAGGAAACCAGACGGCACATTTCATACGAAAGCATTACAGAAAAGGGCTTGGATTTTGTATCCCCGGAAGAAAGTCCATCGGAACGGCTCATACGCTCGGAGGAAGAAAAACGGTTACATAACGCTATGGCGAGTCTTACGGACAAGCAGTATAAAATCCTTTGGCTCGTAGCTGTGGACGGGCTTTCCTTTCACGAGGTAGGACGGCTTTTAGGCTTGAATTGGGATACCGTCAGAGAGCATTATCGGGCGGCTGTGAAAAAAGTCCAAAAGAATTTTTGAAAAATACCCCCTCAAAACGCCATTCCCGTGGCTTATAGGTGAAGGCGCACCCGTCTTACACTTTTTCAGGAGGTACGAAGATGTTACCACTTAACGCAATTCGAGAAGATTTGAAGGAGATCCGCTACTACTACGCACGCAAGGAGATTTTCGATGCGGCTATCGGCGGCATCGGACTTAACAAGGTTTTGGATACGGTGAAAAAATATAACACCGCTGTTCAGAACGCACCGCCGAGGCTCTATGACCTTTATATCTGCCTGTACGTGAAGAACTACACGCAGGAGGGCTTGTCAATCGAGCTTGGATATACCCCCGAATATATCCAGATGCAACACAAAAAGCTCCTGCTTTTCCTTCAATCTTACTTTAAGAGCGAGGACGAAAGAAAATGAAGCAGACGCCGGATTTTATGCTAAACGCTACGAACGTTTACCGTACTCCCCAATTTATCGTCAGGCAAAGGCTTTCTGTCCTTTGTAGCGAGGAAGAAAACAATGCGATTATAAGCCGAGATACATTCTATAAAAGAACACCGGCACGTAACGCAGAGTACGAGGAAATTTTCGGAAAGCGTGAGCAGATAGACGGAAAAAGGCTTCCCTCGTCGGGCTACATTCGAGAGTACCGAGAGTAAAAAGACGGGTGCGGCTTCAAAAAACACTTTGGTTTCATTTGGGGTAAAGTTTGGGTAAACAGATAGATTCTGCAAGTTTAGTTTTGATTACGTTGGGATAGAGTTTCTGGTTTTTGCCCGACAAATACCCTACAATGAAAGCGTAACCGACAACTACCGATTTACGATTATGGCGCTTGGAGCTTGCAAGCTAAGGTGGCCACCTTCCATAGCACAATCGCCGGGAACAGAGTTTCAAGGAGCGTTCAGGTTACAAAAACAACTGAATAGCCTACGGGCAAACAAAATCTACAAATCACAGGAGGATTTTTTAATGGCTAAAAAGACAGCCACCGCCGAGGGCGGAAACAAGTACAATCAGCGCAGATGGGCGATCCCCTCTAAGCGTGCAAAGAACTACGCATCCGAGCGTAAGGCAAAGGTGCATCAGCGCGGACCGAAGGAAGGTAAAGAGCTGACCGACTACGAGGCAGGTATCCGTTCCGGCTACTTGCAGGCACAGACCGACCATGCAGGACTTTTCAAGTATAAGAAGGCTCTTTCCGAGGGCAAGTCCAAAGCTGAAGCACGCGAAATTTCGCAGAAGAAATCTAAGTAATTTAACAGGAGGTATCAGAACTTATGGCTAAAACGAACGAAACTAACGCAGGTAAGGCAATCTTTGTAGAGCGCGAAACCTTTGAAATGGAAGGCAAAACCTACTATTCCTACTTCATTAAAGGACAGATCCGCGGCAGAGATGTAAAGGTCGCAATTACGCCCCCGGACAACGGCGGCTTCGTCGTTCTGGATATCGTGTTCGGCAACGCTATGGCGGCAGAGCTTGTAGTGAAGCCCTTTGAAATCAAGGACGAAAAGACCAAGAAGGTCGTATCCGGCAACACCTTCGCTGTCGTTTCCTATGACGAAAACGGCGAAATGTATGAGTGTGCCGTGAAGCCCTACCGTCAGTCCGATAAGGCGCTCTTGAATATGCTCCTTAAATAAGGCGCATAAGGCAAAAAAACAATAACGTTTCTGCGGCTTATGTACGGCAAATAAGTCGTGCATAAGTCGCAGTTTTCATTACAACAAAAGGAGGTTTCTTTATGGAAGCAACAGCAAAAAAGTCAGGCTTCAAGGAGTCTGTAAAGCAGACCGGTCAGAAAGCTAAGGCATACGCCGGAAAGAAAGTCGATCAGGTGAAAACCTACGGCAAGAACTACAAATCCGACATTGTAAAGGCTTATGATATCGGCTACGCAAGAGGCTGGGACGACGCTTACAACGTCCCTAAACGCTTTGGTGCAAAAATCGCAGCGTCCTACGGCTACAAGAAAGGTATCCGTGACCGTCGCCGCGCAGATAAGTACACAAAGCAGTACAGCAAAATCGGTAAGCAAAACTAAAAATTCAGGAGGATTTGTTATATGACAAAATCAAGAAACAAAATCATTTCTTTCGTACTCGCGCTCGCTACGGTGTTTACGCTATGCTTTACACTCGTGGCCTGCACGGACGATAACACCCCCGACAATTCGGATGAAACCGCACAGACCGAGCAGGTACACGCTCTTTCTGCAAGTGATTTCAAGACGGAATTTGTCAATACCGCAAGCGTTAAGCTGATGGCGGCTTCTCCTGCGGTTATGAAGGCAGCTACCGGGGTTATCACCCAGAAGATCACCGCAACCGTTCTCCCTGCAACCGCAACAAATAAGCAGGTAGATTGGACTGTGGCTTGGGCGGATTCGAGCAATACCGCAAACGTGGCTAACTACGTTACCGTTACGCCCGATTCCGACGGTAGCACCTCGGCAACCGTAACCTGCAAGGCAGCCTTCTCCGGCAACATTGTAATTACGGCTACCACCCGTCAGAACGGCTACAAGGCAGATTGCATTGTAAGCTACGTCGGCGTTCCCGCAAACATCGAGATCATCACCAATCTTACCCCTGCAAGCGACGGTTATCACGTAGCTGTCGGCAACACTTACACCTTCGGTACGGAGCTTTCCAATCCATTTGGCGAGGTAGGCAACGCATACAAAACTCTTGAAGTATCGGTAGAGGGCGTAGGTCAGATTAAGGTGGCTTCTAAGGAAGTTTACTCTTCGAGCGGCAATACAAAGTGGTATGACGACCTTGCAAAAAACATTGACATCAACAGTATTGCAAGCAAGTTTATCGACGCTTCTATCGCAACCGACGGCACGATTACCGTAAACGTCAAGAAATCCATCGAAAGCTATTACGCAAGCTTAGATCGTATTGACGGCGGCAGAACACAGTATTATCAGGACTGTTTCAGAGAGTACGTAACCAACTGCTACTTTAAGATTGTGCTTACAGAGCCCAAGAGTGGTGTTAGCACTTCCTTCAACCTCGTGCTTGATGAAAACGCAGTCACGGGCGTATCTCTCGCATCATCTGAAATGTTCTTTTAAGGAGGTGCTTATATGACAGGTGCAAAGGTAGGTAAAATCATAGCCTACGTTTTACTCGTTTTGGCATTGGTATCGGCTATCGGCTTTATTGCCTACTTTACCGGCGGCTTTACAAGCGGATTTAAGACCTTCTACGTCGAGATTGACGGCGACCAGATTTTGACGAGCGAAAACGGCTATAAAATTCCCACCGGCGAAGCTCTGACGGTTGACGTCAAATACACAATGTCTGACGAGAAAAGCGGCTATTCCGTTAAGGTCGTTCCCAACAAGCTCGCAGGCAAGGATTTCGATTTCAAGCTTGACGGCGAGGTATATTCCTATCACGGTGAAAAGGATCTTACCGAAGGCTTTGAAATTGAGTACGGCGACACTTCATTTACTATTAAGCCCAAAGGCACGATTACGGATATTTTGAGAGCTGTCTATCCCGGCAGTTCAGTAGAAGATTGCCGTAATTTTGCCTACGACGATATGTTTACGCTTATTGTTACGTCCCATGACGGCGAAAGTAGCGTTAAGGTCAATTTCACCGTTTCAGAGGACACCGAGGGTATCACCATTACCCCCGATCACATCTATTTTTAATTCACAAGGAGGATTTCATTTATGAATAACGAATTTAACCAGCACAAAAAGAGTGATTTTATCAAGTGGATAATCACTTTCACAGCACTTATTCTTCTTTCGATTTCGGTTATCGCGCTTGCGGCTAACGCATTCGGTGGTAATAACAACGACACCACAACCGAAACCGAGCAGACAACCAAGGACACCCACAACGATATCGTTGATCCCTTAGAGCCTATCGAGGAAATTCAGAGTCTTAGCACGATGAAGATTGTAAACAGCGACAATATGAAGCTGATGGCTAAAGCCCCGGCTATGTACGCAAATAACAATAGCAACACCGTCGAGCTTACCGCTACTGCATACCCCATTGGCTCTCAAAATGGTGGCTTCGTATGGTCGGCTAAGTGGGCAAATCCCAACTCTGCATTTGCATCCGGCAAGGACGTATATAACTTCATCGAGCTTGAAGGTGACGAAGGCAGCGGCACTTGTTACGTTTCAGCCCTCGCGCCTTTCGGTGAGCAGATCGTTATTACTGTAACTGCCGTTTACAATCCCGATGCTATTGCAACCTGTACCGTGGATTATTCCGAAAAGTTCCTTGATACACAGTATCTTGAAGTATATACGGATAATTTCTTCCAAAATCAGGAGGTTTACAACGGCGGTACGGATTGGATGGTAAATCCCATTATTGTCGGCACAAAGCAGGAGCTTATCGAAGCTTATCAGAATAGCGATAACATTGATTTCAGCTACTTGAAGAGCGATATCTATACAATGGATATGCTTTACGACGATTACGAATATCACGTTACCGTCAGCGAAGAGTTTTACGATGTGCTTGCATCGGTAGGTATCGAGCTTGAGGAATGGCAGACTTACAGCTTCGGACCCAGCTCCGAGCTTACTCCCGCGCAGGTTCTTAACAGCCTTTGCTGTGGTGAAATTATCCCGCTTAGCACCGGAAGCGAGGTTGATTACGAGCTTATCAACAAGTTTAACGAGGCTATAACTCTCTGGGATGATATCGCCTTCTATATCGAGGTCGATGCTTATTCCGAGTACGGAAGCACAACTTACAGTTATAATTTCGTGTTCGACGCTTCTGCTATTGCTTCTATCACTACCAACATAGAGCTTAACGAAACGGGTATTATTTTCTAATAACAAGGAGGTGATTATTTGACTTATGCAAGAAGAAATAGGCTTCTTCTCTGCATAGTCGCTATGGTGATGGTGCTGTCTATGGTGTTTTTCCCCATATTCAGCACTGTCGCTTATGCGGCAGAAAAAGAAGTCAATTACGACAGTACAAACGTACTTGATGACCTCAATTCCTCTACGGTGAACGGGCAGCCCTTTGATATTACGGATTTCCCGTTCAACGAAAGCAAGGATATACAGGTAATTAACTTCGTGGAATACTGCTATTCCTACAAGGCAAATTTGCGGGATAACTACGGGCTTTACGTGTATATCTACAACCCTAAAGGCTTAAATCTCTCGACGAGCAATAAGCAGAACAAAATCCAGATGGCAGTCAGCTATGATGCAGAGGGCAACCCAAGCGATTATGAAAAGTTCTCGCTTGAATTTTGCTCTAAAACCGAAAGCGGAGATTATAAAAATCTGTTTTACAAGTTCAAGGTTATTGACCGTGAGGTAAACGGCACGACCTTCTCTGACCGTGTAAACAGTAACGCTCGCCGCTATGATGTTTCGGGTATAGAGCTGACAACCTACGGCGCATCCTCGGCAACCGAATACGGTGTGTGCGGAACGTACATATTTACGGGATTTGCCGAAGGATACGGTCCGGACGAAAATGCAAAAAGCACGCTTACCTGTGACGTGGAATATCTCGAAACAATAGAGCTTTCCGTAAAGCATACCTTCTACCGTTCCAAGACTTCCCCCCTCGGTGCAGGACACCAAAATCAGCTTGACACCGTATATTTTTCAGTTCCAAAACGCTTTATAGACACCTATGGCAGATTACAGCGTATCAAAGCGGAGTGGTACGAGTATAAGACGAAAGAAGTTCTTGTAACGAGCAACGGCAATTTCTATAACGCCGTTATACCATATATCGGAGTGGAGATTGGCGGCTCACCCAACGAGTTCGGTCTATACGAATACAATGAGGATATCGGGTACAGCTTGGGTATCGGCGCAGGCAAGGCGGGAGATATGTACGTAGCACAATGGGGCTGGAATCTTGGCGAAGGATATTTGCACGTTCCTACAACCGCCCTATACTATATGTTCCTTGTTGACAACATCGAGGAATACGATCCATACGCTGACACGGCAACTATCGGTGGAGTACAGAGCAACGCCCTGTATGAGTGGATAAAAAATTACAAGTTAAGCTATAAAAACGGCAGCCTACCCATCAAGGACGGCAGTATCAGCGCTGACCTCTTTGAAAGCGATATTGACGCCAGCCGAAAAATGAATAACGAAAACGGCGTTATCAAGAATGGGTACAGCTATTACGATTTTGATGCAGACGTGGATTTACAAACGCTTCAAAGCTGGTCTGACAGCGATCCGAGCTTTTGGGATAATTGGATAAACTTCGGTCTTGGTGCAGCCTTCACGGGTGGGCCCGACGAAGCAACCAAAACAGTCGCGCCTATTCAGATACTCAAAGCGTCCGACCTCAACGGCACGAACACCGAAATAGCGGAAAGACTGCTCGTGAACGTGGCAGACGTTGACAGTATCAAAGCCGAGTACAACAACGCCGTTACTGTAAATGGTATCGACGACGAAGAAAAGGTTGTCGTACTGTTCCGTTTCGCAACGAGCGATTACTATTCCGAGGCTGTTGACATTATCGAGATTGACGGCGGATTTCTCTGGACGGACAAGCACACCGAAGGACAGGCGTATATAGCGCAGGAAAGCGTATTCTTTGACTTCGATATCATTCAGCTTACCTTCAACAAGGACGGCGATTACACCGTCATTCCCGTTGTTTCAAGCCCGATTGATATAGTCAACGACATTACCCCTCCCGTCAATGTGCCGGGCGGTCTTGAATGGTGGCAAATCGTACTTGCCATTATTATGGTAGTTTTGCTTGTCGTGCTGCTTTGGCCGGTGCTTCCGTACATCGTACAGGGTGTACTGTGGCTTTTCAGTCTGCCCGTCAAAGCGTTCAAGGCTATTAAAGCTGCCATCAAGCGAAAGAAAGACGAAAACTATTACAAGGAGGAATAATTTTTGAAAACGGTAAAAAGGATTATTGCTGTACTCCTTCTTATCGTTACTGTGGCTCTGGTTGGCTATCTGATATTCACGGGTAGCCAACTATCCCTAAACGATACGGGAGGTGTATATGAAGAAATTACGAGTATTTAATATCTCGCTAACGGTCATATTATCGCTCTTGTTTATATTCTTGGGTGTGTTCCATTTTAACACCTCGTATATTCGCTTTGCCGAGGCTTTGGGCGATTTATGGAACTCCGTCAAATTCTACTTTTTTGAGATTTTCGGGGTTACGCATATTACGCCGCCTACGGTGGAGAAATATTCCGAGGTTATGAAATGGGACATTTTTTTACCCGAAAATTTTGAGAGCTTCAAGCAGGAAACGGCATCATACTTTGATTTGCTGTTCAGTAAAAGCAACCTTGCGGCATACGGTGATTTTGTTGTCGGCAAGCTGGAGGTTATTGCAAAGGCTTCGGCTATGGTGCTTCCGTGTATTCTCTTACTCGTGCTTGCGATAAAGAAAATCTACGGCGCGAGCAACACGGATCACGGCAAGGATACTGTACCCCTGCGAGTGTTCAAGTGGCTGTCAAGCAAAACCTATCAGCCTATAAAAAGATGGGTGCAGTCCTTTATTGCACTTATGAAGGAAAACACATATATCCCGATTTTATGGGCGATTCTGTGGGCGTTCCATCTTAACCTTGCATCAATTATCGTAGCCTTTTTTGCGTACTATTTCTATTTTTCGGTATCCTTCCGATTTGTTACGATGTACGTGCAGGTCTGCAAGCTCTTTATAGATTTGCAGGTCGTACTAAAGGTGTTCCCATGGTGGTGGCTCGTTACGTTCGGCTGGCTTATGTTCAACCGATTCAGACAGAAAATAGCACAAGCTCACCTTCGCCATCTTGAAGCCCGGAACTGCGGATTTATCAACGAGCTGCCTATCGTGTCAATGACTGTCGGCTCGATGGGAAAGAAGAAAACAACCATCATTACGGATATGGCACTCTCCCAAGAGGTTATGTTCCGTCAGAAAGCCTTTGAGCTTATCCGCAAAAACGATATGAAATTCCCGTATTTCCCGTGGATCAGCTTTGAAATGGAGCTTAGGCGGTGTATGGAATACGGTACGGTGTATAATCTCGCCACCGTCAAGGAATGGGTAAAAAAGAAGCGGCTACGATACGAAAAGCACGAAAATGCCGATTTACAGCTATACGGCTATGACACCGAGCGTTACGGCTCTGACTATGACGACGGGCTTCGGATATGGCAGCTCTTTGACGTTCTCGAAAGCTATGCACAGCTCTATTTTATCTATATCATAGAAAGCAGTCTTATCGTGGCGAACTACTCCATACGAGAGGACAACCGCTGTATAGACGCCGGCAACTTTCCTATGTGGGCGACAGACTTTTTCCCCGAAATCACCGTTGAAGGCGGCAGGCACGCTCATATTCTCGACTTTGATGTGTTAAGGCTCGGCAAGAAAGTCTTGGAGAACAACCCGAACGCCGGGAGCTTTGAATTTGGCGTAGTGGTAATATCCGAGGTCGGCAAGGAGCGCGGCAACGTACTCGACCATAAGGAGATCAAGAAGCACACCGAGGAAACCAACCAGAAAAACGACCTTTTCAACTCGTGGCTGAAAATGTGCAGGCACTCGGCAACGGTAGATAATTTTCCGTTCATCAAGGTATTTACGGATGAGCAACGCCCAGAAAGCTGGGGTGCAGACGCGCGAGATCTGTGCGACATCGTACATATTGTATCTTCGGGCAAGATGCGGCTTGCTATGCCGTTCTACACCATAGAAGAAATGCTTACGGAATGGGCTTTTGACGGCTTCATTTCTATGTATTATGATTTCCGTCACAGACGCGGTGACAATACCCTGCTCGTGCATATTTTGAAAACCGTTACATCGTGGCTCTATAAGCGAAATGCCAAGATATATAACCGCTTCGGCTATTCGGTATCGGCTATCGAAAAGGAGCGCGGCACGATGGACGGCAAGCCTGAAAAGAAGAAATACTACGTTATGAATAAGAAAATATACGCAAGGCGTTTTTCTACTGACTGTTTCAGCGATTACTTTAACGAAATGGCAAGAAATTCAAAGGTAGGACTGAACGACTATATGGAATATGCCACTGAAAAGGCAACCGTGGAAGAACTGAAATTACAGAACAGCTATTTTATTAACGCACTTTACGGAAAATAAATCTTTCAAAAGGAGGTATCACCACTTATGCCGTATGGAGAAACAAAGGTTTACTTCGACGGCAGCCATTATATTGCAATTCCTCACACTACGCGCCCGTCACGAAAGCGACCTGTGCGTATCGAGGAAGAAATCACGGTCTATGAAGATAGCCCGGCAAGCGAAGAAACTACGGATACGGCAACGGACACGGAAAAAGCCGAGGTCGTACCCGTAGAGCTTGCAGAAGAAGCTGTCGTCAACATCATAGATGCGCCCGAAAACCAAGAAGCACCGGCAGAAGAAAAAGCGCTTGAGGTTAAGAAAAGCGGCGGGCGTAAAACTACCCGAAAGGAATTGTTTGAAAAGCTATATAAGGAAACTATGAATAAGCGCAGAGCCGAGAGAAAAAAGCTCATTATAAAGGCTATGCGACCATACTTTCAGACCGAAGAAAAAACCGAGCTTTACGTAAAAGCTAATTTAGAGAGAAAGCAAAGAAACTTAATATGTCGGCGTATCCGTATGTGCCGAAAGGCGAACTTACAGAACTTTAACTATTTTTGCACGTTCACCTACGACGATAAGAAGCATACCGAAGAATCCTTCCGCAAGAAGCTCAAAGGTCGGCTGTCCTCGTTTGCCAAGCGCCGAGGGTGGAAATACATCGGTGTGTGGGAACGCTCCCCGAAAACGAGCCGCCTGCATTTTCACGGCATTTTTCATATACCGGAAGGCACGCTTCCAGGAGTCCTACTCACGCATAAGGATTACAGCACGACGGCGCATAAAATGCAAATCAGAAATCAGTCCACGTACTTTAATGACGAGTTTGGAAGGTCGGATTTTGAGCCTATCAATGACAACAGGCGCATGGGCGAGGCTATGGCGTATCTTATGAAATACCTCGAAAAGACGGGTGAGAAGATAATCTACTCAAAGGGCTTGCCTCAATATTTTATCTCGGATATTATTGACGATGATATAATATGCACCGTAGGTCAGGAAGAAAAGAAATTATTGTTATTCGATGATTTTATCTGCTGGGACGAGGGCTGCTATATGGGCGAAGTAAGCCCCGCCGTGATAGAGCAACTACGCAAATCCAACTGACGCTTATACGGCGTTAAAACAAGGCTTAAAAAACGAAAAATGCTCGCCCGACGGGAATAATGCGAAGGATCGCCAAGCGGCTCAGCGGCGACCTCGCATCCGTCGGGCTTTCGTTTTTCCGAGTTTAGTCGGTTTTGTCAGGTTGCAGGGCGTGTGCTTGTCTGGCGGAGCGCAGCGACGCCACTTGTATCAAGACAAGCACACGCCCTGCTGACACGACCTAAACAAAACCCAAACTTTCCCCAAACTGTTACCGGCATAAAAAAAGGGAGAGTTTTTACGCTCTCCCTTAACTGTCAATCCGTATATCTCTGCATTTCCGCTTTACGATTATAATAATCTAACAGCGCGTCCGTATATCCCGTAAAGTAATGCCCCCAAGCCCAAGAGTATGTACCGTCTTTGTCCTTTGAGGTATTCCGAGCCGTGATATACATTCCGTCACTCTCTCGCTGAAATAGCCCGACGTTTCGATTGCCTATACTGTGAAACGATATGCAGGTGATAACCATACCGGCGTTTTCAAATCTATATCCGCTATCCATTATACCACCTCCGACATGTCGGGGATATACAGCTTTTCACCGACTCGTAACGCCTTATATGTAATGCCGTTCAGCGTATGCGTAACCGTTTGCGGTTTGCCCTTCGCCGTAGCTCGTAAGATCATCTGCTTCGGCTCGTCGTAAATCTTTTCGATATTAACGTCAAGGAACTTTTCTTCGCTTGACGCTTCGATTATCGACATACCGTTTTTGATAAGCTCTGCGGATAACTCCCACAGCTTTTCATATAAGCCGTTGGTATCCATAATAAAGCTGAAATCGTGTTCCTTACAGTATGCTGTAACTCTGAAATACTTTGTCATAATGTTAAACCTCCTTATGCGGCAATTCTATTTAATCTTCTGTTTGCGTATGGCAGCCATACGTTGTTTACGTAATTGAGAATGGGCTTGCTCGGTGTATGATTTCTTTCCGTGTAGCACTGCAAGACCTTCTTTTTGAGTAGCGAATATTCAACCGTAACAAGCGGCGTATCGGGTGTTTCTTTTGCTCGGATAAAGAATATAAGCGTTTCTTCACGGATAAATTTCTGACCGTAGCCCATACCGCCTACACAATGGTGTAAAATCTCACCTTCGCGTAGCAACTCGCCGGGGCTCTTTGCGATAATAGCAACGAACGCGCTGCTTTTATCGTGCTGTAACGGTAGATACTTTTCGGCAACAACCGCAAATTTTGCGTACATTTCCGCACGTTCCTTTTCGTCTGCGAGAGCCTTTTGTGTTTTATACTCGTCTGTACGAATATCGTGCCAACGCTGAAACTCAATAGGCTTACGGTTTTTCGGTAGCGACATATCCAAGCCGAGGTAATTGCAAGCATCAACATAGTCAAGATAAATTGCAATACTCGCTCTGTGCTTCGCAACGTAACGGTAGAAGGATTCAGCATCACCGTCGAACAGCTCCAAAATGAGCTTCTTCCTGTTATGACGCGGAAGATTCTTTTTCGCTTCGGTGTATATCTGAAGCTCTGTAAGATCACAGCCTTTCTTGTACGCCTGAAGCACTACGGAAACATAAAAATATCTCTCGGCAAGTTCTTTACGGTTTTGCGCGAGCCACTTGCAGAACTTCTTGTCTTTACCCATCTTTTCAAGAATCTGCGTACTCTTAATAAAGTCGCAAAGTCCGAGCTTCATTAAATATTCAAGCTGCGGATACTGCTCATAAGTACGCAAATACTGTATTATCTCTGCGCCCTTGTAAAGCTCCCAAGCGGCATATTTATACTGTGGAAATTTCGCAAGAAATTCTAAGTTGACGATAGGCGCATGGGGATTGAAGTATTTATCATCGTTCCAACCCCATTCGCCGTCCTCGTACCATTTCGGCGCTTTTGTCAGACCTTCGCTGTACCAGCCTACGATATTGCCGGCTATGTAATTGAAAATCATATCTTTAACGTAGGCTCTATCCGAGTGAACACCGTGGACGGATACCTGTTTACAATACCAATTCTTATAACGGCATTTTACGGCAACGGTAACTTTTATCAGGTCGCCGTCATTCTTTGCAAGGTAGGAATAAAAGCGAGTCAGTCCGTCTTGTGCAGGGTGCAGCTCACGGTCTTTCTTCTTAATGCGCTCTACGATATATTTCGGTATCGGTCTTAATTTCTCAATCTTCATTTTTCTTACCTCACTACAAATTTATTATCAAGAATTTCCGCAAGTAAGCAAAGAGCGTCTTTATCAAAAGCCTTTGCAAGCTCTATTTCAGCGGCAAGCTCGTCCGGCTCGTCGATCGGCTCTAAAACCTCACCCGTTTCGGTGTCAACCTTAAAGGGCAACGGCTTTCTTTGCGGATAGAAATTCATATTATCAGTATCAATAATTGCGACATTTGCAAAAGCGCGGATTTTCTCGCGGTAAACTTCTTCAACGTGGAAAGGAAATCCGACCATTTTTACACGTTCCGGGAGTCCGAAATCACGGCTTGTAAGTGTCATTTCAAGCTCGTTTGCAACCGTTACAGCAGCATCACCGAAAACCTCGAAAAAGTCACCAACGCGCATAGCAACGATGGTATTCGGAAATTCCTCTTGATGATGCAAATATCTTTGATATAAGGGCGAAATAGCCGTGTTTTCGGCGGGTTTTACCTCGGTTATAGGTTCTTCCTCGTCTTCGTCCTCGTCGTCCTCTACGGGCGTTTCTGACGGCTCTGTATCGGTCAAATCAGCGGAGAAATCGAACAGCGAAAGCTGCGGTGATTCTTCCTTCGGCTTTGCCTTTGTTGTAGGCGCAACCGGCTTGACCGTTTCCGTCTTGGGTGCAGGTGCAGCCTTGTATTCTGTGCCGTCCTCGTTATATAGCGTACCCTCGATGCTATCTTCTTCAAAGTAGTGGATAGCCCAGCCAAAAACGACGTCACTATGTATGCAAGCGCTTCGCGCTCCTTTTTCGGCTTGTTTTTTAGCTTCTTCTGTGGCGTAGCGCATAAATCCGTCAAGTGTCTTACGGCTTATCAAGGTAACACCGTCTTTGACGATACGTACGCCGTTATTGATTTTTTCTGCAAGTACCTCGCTTGCGTTTTCTTCAAGATATTTTTTAAGTATTTCTTGTTCTGTACCTTTTGCGGTTAAATTCAATGTCATATTTCAATCCTCCTTGTATTTATTTTTTCGTATAAAATAAAAAAGCCCCGTCCGTATCAAAAAGGATCTTGACGCCAGATGCCGTCTTTCACCTCTGAATATCGGATAGGGATAATTACCCATTTGGGTTTATTCAATATATGGTTATCTTCACGGGCGCGCGGTGGAAATCGGATATATCCGGCTTTTGCGTTTACCGCCTGCCTGTATGTATAAGTCATAAAGTGCCGCACGTATTCTTTCGCGCCTTCTTCTCGGTAGCATACTTTATAACCGTAGGGATTGCTTTTGTTTTTAGCCATAACTCATTCCTCCGTATCTTCGCAGTAGTCAACGAGATCGGCGGCAACCGATAGCGGCGTCGGTGTGTCAAGCGTTCCCATGCAGTAATCATAGTCGTAATAGTCTGACGGGAATTTGTGTATAGCTTCAAGGATATGTATAGCAACGAAAAGCCGTTCTTCATTGATGCTTTTAATGGCAAACTCCTTTAAGCTCTCGTATGTGGTTATCTGGTCGTTTTCCTCTGACAGCTTTTCGCAAGCATCATTGAAATTCATTGAATAAAGTTCTTTTATTTTCATATAAGCCTCCTTATAAGTCAAAATTGTTTATCTCTGTTGCAAGGTGAAAACCGAGCTTCACGCCGCGCTCGAACGTAAATTCAATGCGAGCTGAAAACCTGTCGGCTATCTGCTTGTACCAAGTATCCAAAAGCTCTATTTGCTCTTTGTTAAGCGAGCTGCAAAGTAGGTCATAGGTTTCAAGCTCTTTACCCGTCTGCTTAACCTTTGGATTTTTCTCGGCTTCGTTTATTTGACCGTAATATAAGCGATTAAGTAAAGTATCCATATCTACCTCCTTAGTAATTTTTGCTGTCTTTCAGATATTGCGAAAGCGCCTTTTCCAAGCCGCGAAGAAGCCTTTTATCCGCATTGATTTCATCGACCGTAAGGCAAAGAGCGTCAAGGGTATCTTCAAGGTCGTATGTAATGCAATATTCGTGATTTGCAAGCTCATATAAGAACATATCTTTTATAAAGCCTTCGCCGGTAGTATCAGCGGCAATAGCATCCTGCTTTTCTTTTTCGAGCCTTTCTACTAAGGCGTGGAACGCTTCGCGATCCGTCTTACGAATATAGCAGCCTGCGCCGACGTGCAATATTTTATCGGTGTCGGTAGGCTCTAAGCCCCATTTAGCCATCATTTCAGTAAATTGCGTTTGGCTGAAAGCTGCTCCCAAGGGGAAAGCGTTAAACTCTTTATGCTGTCTGTCTTTTAAGATTTGATATTGATTTTTCATTGTTTTATCTCCTTTGTTTTAATAAATTTCAATTAAGCCACCGCTATATTTTTCAATAGTGCCGTCATACGAGAACGATTCTCCATATTCGGCAAAATCGAAATAGTTTTCCAAATCGCCGGGAAATTCATATCCGCAGTTATTGAATTGTTCGCGTCCGTAATCTTCCCAACTATATCCTTTGTAAAGGTGGATATCATCGTCCCAGCTCTCGCCGTTTTGCTCTACAAGCGCCTCAAAATCCTTAAAGCTACGTACTTCTATGTAGGCTTCCATAACCTCAAATTTATCAGCGTCATATAACACGCCTGAATCCCTCAAGGTTTCAAATAAACGCCGAGGACTCATATAATCCGTGTTTTCGCCATCGAGGTCGAGATTTTCAATGTCTTGTACGAACAATTCTTCGTCGATGCCGTCAAGCTTAAAGCCCTGCTTTTCGAGTTCTTCTACGATTTCTTCCCATTCGTCATAGTTGGAAAGAATAATAGGCTTAGAGCCCATAGCGCGAGAATTTCCCGCGTTGTATGAGCCCCAAGAGCCGATAACGATTTTTACCTCATTGTAATTTACTGTTGTCATCATTTTTAATTTCTCCTTCAAGTATAATTTTTTCTTCAATTCTGTCTTTTGCTTCTTCGAGTAGCTCCGAGTAATCCCATATAGGCGTATTCATTACGTTACCTCCTCAAAGTCATTTACGGATAGCTTTTTGTATTCGCAACCGTATTCAAAGTAGTATCCCTTTTCATCGGAAAGCAGCGGATATGTAACAACGCTTATTTTTCCTTGTCTTGTGATAGCTACTTGGATTTCGCCTTTAAGCTCGTTGAGGTCAACGATATTAAAGGTTACATTACATTCACCGTCGTGATACTGAAATTCATTCATATAAAACTTGTTTCTCATTTTTATTTCTCCTTTTTCTTTAATCTACGAATTTGTACCAAATCTTGTAATCTATCTGTACTTCGATAGTTTCTTTAGCGCCGTTTTTGGTTTCAACCTCAACTTCGCGTATTTCGTAATAACCGCCTGTGTGTTCACCGGGCTTGTAGGGTATCGGGTGACAGTCTTTGATACAATCTTCAAATACCCTTATATACGGCTTGTTTTCTTTGCTTTGGCAAGCAATAATCAAATCCGTATCGGTGATGTAACCTAAACCGGTTACTTTCGTTTGTCCGGTTTTACCGTACCTTGTAACAGAATAAACAACTTTTTTCATTTTGGAATACCTCCTGATTTTTTTATTTTGCCTTTCGGCAGGGGCCAAGTAGCACTGTTCGGGTATTCGTCTTGTGCCTTTCGGTTCTCGTGTGAAAAAGTCAACGAGCAGTAGGCAGATTTCTTTTTAAGCTCGGTTAGAGCAAAAAATATTACGTTCGGATAAAATAAAAAAAGCCAAGTATTGCTACTTGACTTGTAAGGTGATTTATATAGGTTTTCAGTCATATTTTTTCGCGTTGATTTTTTCGAGAACTGTGCTACGATCAGCCACCACGAAAGGCAAAAAAATCAGGTTACGAATATTGCCAAATACATTGATTTTTCTCGCGATTTGTGATATAATTATATAAACGAAAATTGCACTCAACATCAAATGGTAACTCGCCGCCGTAGGAGTATAAGGCTGAACGGGTATCAAAATTGGTATAGTTTTGGTATAGTTTTTGGTATTAAAGTTGGTATTAAAAGCGAAAATTACTTGATGAAACGAACAAAAAGCCTCAAAATAGACGCATTTTAGGGCATAAAACGCACGAAAATCAAGAAAAATCGCATTTTTAACGCCACTTTTACAGTAGAAAAGCACTCCTAAGGGTTAGTTATGGGTCCGATTCCCGTTGGGAGTGCCAAAAAGGCACAGCCACATTTGTGGCTGTGCCTTTTTGCTATTCCTTCGTTAATCAATGCATCACCGAACGTCAGTTCGGGATTGGGTTCGCAAATTCGACGTAAGGACGTTCTGCGCTCGTGCGAGAACTCCTCGGCGAATTTAGTTCACGAGCAACGCGAGTGAACCTTCCCGTTGGCTGTGCCTTTTTGCTATTCCTTCGTTAATCAATGCATCACCGAACGTCAGTTCGGGATTGGGTTCGCAAATTTGACGAAAGGATGTTCCGTGCTCGCACGGGAACTCCTCGGCAAATTTAGTTCGCGAGCAACGCGAGTGAACCTTCCCGTTGGCTGTGCCTTTTTGCTATTCCTTCGTTAATCAACGCCGTCATCACTTTTTCATATTATTCGAAATCGCTATTTGTAAGTCCACATTCGTTCATAAGTTCGACAAGGGTGGATTCAATCTCGTCATCCCTGGTCGCATTTTTGATCGCAAGTGTGTCTGAAAGGTCGTTTACTATCTTGCATTCAAGTCCTTCTACCCTCTTATAATACTTACGGATAGAGGTCACGATGGCAGAAAGCTTTCCACAAACCTCAATATCCGAATGATTTGCAGGAACGAACACACTCTCTCCCTTTTTCGCGGAAACGTCACCGATTCTTCCCTCGCCCTCAAGGATGGTGAAGCAACGAAAGCTTCCAGTGTCTTCCTTGAAGGCCATAGAGCCGTCAAGATCGATATAGTTGGCAGTAAAGAACTTGTTTGCTCCCTTGAGTGCACCTTCACTCGTTTGGATATCAAGCTCCTTGGAGCTTACTGCCTTTGTATTGGTAACGTCGATCGCCTTGCTTACGTGAAGCTCTCTTTCGTTACCGTTTTTGTCGCGTCTGCCATAATCGTAAACGCGATAGGTTATATTACTGTTCTGTTGAATCTCGCAAATAAGACATCCTGCACATATTGCATGGATGGTTCCGGAAGGAATGAAATAGCTCTCTCCCTTTTTAACGGGAACAAATCGCAAATAATCGGTAAGAGTCTTTTCTGCGATAGCTCTTTCAAAATCCTCTTTGGAGATATCCTCTTTAAAGCCAAGATAGATGCCTGCACCCTCCTCGGCATCAACGATATACCACATCTCAGTCTTACCAAGACTGTTTTCGTGCTTGAGAGCATATTCGTCACCGGGATGCACCTGAACGGAAAGCTTGTCTTGAGCATCTATAAATTTAACAAGCACAGGAAAGAAATCAAATCCCTTGCAATTTTCCCCAATATCCTTGTCGGTTGCCACCTCGCAAAGAGGAGTTTTATCTTCTATAAGGCTTGGTCCATCCTTGTGAAAGGAAAGCTCCCAGGTTTCTGCCAAGGGAGAAAGGTCGGTTGCCTTGCCGTATTCCGTTTTTAATTTATTTCCACCCCATATTATGCTTTTATAAGCGGGGATAAGCTTGGTTATCTTCATAATAAACCTCTTTCAAAAGATTTTCTAAATATAATTATAGCATACTTTTTGCTTTTTTCAATAGAAAATCAAAGAAAAGGACGCCGTGTGGCGTCCTTTTATATTATTTTTCAGTTTTGTTTGCAAGTGCAGGATCTTCCTTCCAATATACAGGAGCCTCAAACTCACCTGTGTGATATCCCTTCACAAGACGAACGAGCATTGAGTTAAGAAGCTCAACCGTTACGTTAGGAAGTGAGGGATCGTAGTGTGAACCGCCAATACCGGAATCGTCAGTTATGAAAATGAATGTGCCACCTGTATAGATTGCAGCATTTCTCATAGTATATTCAGTAACCTCTGCAGCTCCGCTGCAAAGAATGGGACAAATTCTGATTCCCTTTTCTGCAGCCTTAAGCACCGCTTCGTTGAATTTTGTTTCGTACTTGCTTCCACTGTGTGCAGGAGCATCAAGAACGTGGAAGATGAGCTTTGTGGTAGTGCCTGTGCTCCACTGAGCATCAACTGCTCTCATAAGAGCCTCATCAACCGCCTCTTCATAGTCACCGCCACCAGTTGCAAATTGACCGTCAAGATCCCCCTGTCTAAGCTCCATACCGATGGGATCAGTAACATCCATAAATTCGGCATAGTAGAACGGTGTTTTGTCTTCCAAATCACGGTAGAAGAGGAACGCAAGCTTGATCACGGTTTCAGAATCGTTTGCAGCTATCTTATTGATAACGTCGGAAAGCTCAGCCTTAAGGAAGCTGATTTCATCTCCCATAGAGCCTGTTACGTCAACCACAAACATGATTTCAATCACGTTAAGCTTTTCTGCCTTTGCAGAAAGCTCAACTGAAAGCTCACGGTTTTCTGCATCAAATACAGAGGTTGCACTTCCCTCTCCTGAAGACACCGAAACAGTTCCCTCGTCCTCAGTTACGAAAAGATATGCGTTACCATTGGCATCGGATACTGCTGAGAACAAAGCATTGCCCTGAACGTCATAAGCAACCACGCTGGCACCTGCTACGGGGCTACCCTCGTTCGTTACGTTGACCTTAACTCTCTTAAGTGCATAAAATCCCCAGTCGGAGCCTCTATCTGAATAGTAATAATAGAATTTTCCTTCTTCCTTGTCTTCTTCAGGATTGCCCTGATCGAAAAGTGACTTCCACATTTCATAATAGTCGTTATCGTTCCAAGCGCCTGCAGTGATCATTCCTGCGGGAAGACGAACGATTTCTTCTTCCTCTTCTTCTTTGTCGGCTGTTTCTTCATCACCATCTTCGGCATCGTCCTCGAATTTTTCACCTGAAGCATCGTCACCAAGCTCAGCATCGGGTGCAGATTCAAACTTGCCACCACCGATGGATACTCCGCCCATAAAGCTTTCACCTGGCGCTGCGCAAGCAAAAAGACTTGCAAACATACAAGCAAGAAGCACCATTGCCAAAATTCTCGTTATCTTTTTCATACATCTTCCTCCTTTGAGATTATTTGTCTCTACTATATAAGTCAACAAATTTTTCAAAAAGTGTAATAAAAATCAAAAATTATTTATTTTTTTATCAAGCACCCTGGCTTTCACCTGTTATTTCGAATTCAACGTTGGTAAATTCCACTACTGTGCCACGATTTGCAAACATACCAACGTACATATACTGTGTGTCAACTGCAAAGAAATCGAAATCAACGTGATTTTGTGTATACGTTTGTCCACCGTAGGTAACGGTTACTGTAACGGACTGACCAACTCTTTCGATAGTCATGGTGAAGGTATCGTCAACGGCTGCAAGAGAAGAAATATTCGCACTTCCCTTTTTAAGAGAAGAATTCTCTCTATAAAAGTTTACGTTCATTGCAGACGCGTCACAAAGAAGGCCTGCAGTAACATAGTTTGTTGAAATGCTTCCTGTTGCAGTTTGTCCGATAATACAGTCATCTCTAAGCATAAGACCAAAGCCTGCTTGCTTTGTTGCAGCAGTATAAACGATCTTTCCACTAACTGTGAGTGTGAAATTCTTATTTGCCTCTACCTGACGGAAAACGAATGCAAATCCGTCACCTGCGTTTTCAAATTTACCCTTATTGCTTCCACTGTCAAGGTGCTGACCAACCTGGAATACTCCCTCGCTCACCTCTTTTGCAATATATCCATTGCTTGAAGACTGAGGATTACCTCCTGTGTTGCCGAACGCAGTTCCGTACCAGCCGTCTGTAAGAGTTGAAAAATTGCTTGAAGGCTTATAGGAATCAAGATTGGGCGCAAGATAATCAGGCACTGTATAATTGGGATTTGAAACAAGCTCGGATTTTGAAGGAATGATGATTCCGTCAAGAACGTATCCTCCAATGCCGTCTATTAATGCCATTTCAGAGGCAACAAGATATGCCACGTACTTTGCACCGTAGACGTTCAAGTGAGTCTTGTCCACCGTGTTAAAATCGGGGATGATAGTTGTTCCGTCAGTATCGTATTTGCCACCGATAACTGCGTGATAATAGCAGGCCTCTGCATATCCGATCTCTTCGTATCTTGCCTTTGTGAGAGCAGTAAGGTCGATAACGGGCACGTCGTACGCAGCACCGAGGTCAAGTATTGCTCTTCTGTAGTCACCTGTTGAAGTAACGTGACCTTCACTGCCCGAATAGTTATTGCCGGACTGTGCGCGAACAATGGGTGTGCAAAGCACGGGGATAGCTCCCTTTTCAAGTGCAACCTTTACGTAATATTCGTAAAGATGATAGCCAAAGGATGCAGGATCTGTATAGGGCAAGGATGCATCGGTAAATCTTTCAGAGTCGTCACTCTTTTCATCGTTGTGACCAAAGCCGATAAGAAGGATATCTCCCTCCTTCAAATTGCTAAGCAAATAGGTATAATTATCCTCCTTGATAAAGCTCTTTGAGCTTCTGCCCGAAAGAGCAAGGTTTTTAACTGTCACCTTCTCGTCAAGATAGTTTTGAAGCTGTGTGCCATAGCCATATCTTGGATAGAAATATGAATCTGAAAATGATGCCCCCGTTGAGTCGCCAACAAGATATAGGGTTGTTTCTTTAAGTTCCACGGGAACCTCCGGATCAATGTTAGAATTTGTTGTTGTTGTGCTTGCTGTGGGCTCGGTCTTTTCGCCCTCTCCTCCGATAATACCGCAAGAGCCAAAAACCATCGCCAAGGCAAGTAGAAGTGACAAAATGGATATGAGCTTTTTCATAATTCATTCCCCTTTCTATTTATTAATTAAATTATATCATTCATTTATAGTTTTATCAAGGGATTTTTTAACCAAACAAATCGCGCTCCGTTTGTCAACATTTTACAAAAGGAGCATGGAAAAACAAAAAAACGGAGCAAAAGCTCCGTTTTTTTGATTTATTGACCTTGCTCCTGAAGACGCTTTGCCTCTTCTTCTCTGGCACTTGTCTTGCCCTCTTTGTTGATATCTCCTGCCTTAGTAAGAGCCATCTTTGTAAGTGAAGGACCTACAAGCTCATAGATAAGAACGCCAAAGAGCGTGATGTTTCTAACTATATCACCCTCGGGACCAAGCTCACTTGCTTTCATTGCCATGCCAAGCGCAACGCCTGCCTGGGGAAGAAGTGTAATTCCGAGATAATTCACGATATTGTTATTGCACTTTGTCCACTTCGCACTCATTGTTGCACCCAAGCACTTACCAAGAGATCTTGAAAGGATGTATACAACACCGATAAATACGATAGCAAGATCGGCAAATACTGTAAGGTCAAGCTCTGCTCCGCTTACTACGAAGAAGAGGATGAGGATGGGCGCAGTCCATCTGTCAGCTCTATCCATAAGCTCCTCAGAGAAGTCACAGATATTGCAGAATACTGTGCCGAGCATCATGCATGTAAGAAGTGATGAGAAACCGATATGTAATCCAAACACCTCAAATTTCAACAAGGAAAGACCGACTGTGAGCAACACAAATGTTACAGAAACAGCCATTCTCTTTGAACGTGAGTGGAAGAATCTTTCGACCCAGGTGAACAAAAGTCCCATTACAAAACCAAGTGCCAAGGAAAGCACCACCTCAAGCAAGGGCTCAAGGATGATGGATGCAATGCTTACCGTCACCTGTGTCATGGACTTTGCAATACCGAATGAAACAGCAAAAACAACAAGACCTACTGCGTCGTCAAGTGCAACTACGGGCAAAAGGATGTCGGTAAGAGGACCTTTAGCCTTATACTGCTTAACTACCATAAGAGTAGCTGCAGGAGCAGTTGCCGTTGCTACTGCGCCGAGAATGATTGCTGTGGGCAAGGGGAGCTTATCCTGCATGATGAAATGAAGACCGATAAGAACTGCATCAACCAGGATGCAGGTAAATACTGCCTGCCAGATGCCAATGATCGTTGCCTTCTTGCCTATCTTTTTAAGCTGACTCATTCTGAATTCATTACCCATTGAAAAGGCAATAAAGCCAAGAGCAGCATCGGATATGATGGAAAGTCCCTCAACCTGCTCGTGAGAGATACCGAGACCTTCGATACCGAAAGCACCGAGCATGCAAGGACCAATGATAACGCCTGCAACAAGATATGCAGTTACTGCCGGCAAATTCAATCCCTTTGTCAAACGGGAAAGCAACAAGCCAGCCAAAAGCGCTGTCGAAATAGATATTAATATCAAAGCCGTGGATGTCATACTATCCTTCTTTCGTAAAATAAATTGTATTAATGGTTTTATTTATTGTGCGCACACATTGTAGCACAAATCATTCTGCATTTCAATAGTTTTTGAAAATTTCTTGTTATATTTTTAAACAAAAAAAGCGCTCGTAATGAGCGCTTCTTTTATTTCTTTTTCATAAGCTCCTTAATTTCCTTAAGGAATGTGTCAACGTCCTTGAATTCTCTATAAACGGATGCGAAACGAACGTATGCAACCTGGTCGCGTTCCTTAAGCTTCAGCATTACCATTTCACCGATTTCCTTGGTGCTGATATCGTTGCGCATGCTGTTGTGGAGCTCCATCTCGATCTCGTTAACGATACCCTCGGGATCAACTGGACGCTTATGGCATGATTTGATAATTCCGGAAAGAAGCTTGTTGCGATCGAACATCTCCTTATCACCGTTCTTCTTTACAACGAATATCTGTGTTTCTTCAATCGTTTCAAAGGTGGTAAATCTCTTTTGACATTCAAGACACTCGCGACGGCGACGGATGCTTGAACCATCGGCTGAAGGTCTTGAATCTATTACTTTACTGTCAAAATATCCACATTTAGGGCATCTCATATGTTTTTTCTCGCTTTCGGTCAAATAGTTTAACTAATCATACCACATAACGAGGATTTTGTAAAGATATTTTTTAAACCCTTTCCTTGTTAAAATCCGAAAGAATGTCTGATAAGGTGTGTGGCTCGGTAAGACCTTGTGCAATCTCGTCAAAAAGTGCGATGGCAGTTTCCTTCTTTGCCTTTATGCTCCCACAGGAAAAATCCATTTTACTCTGCGCGATAATGACGTAGTGATTGCGATAAAAATTGGACTTTAAGAGCTTATAGCAAAATTCATTTTCACAGGTTCTTTTTATCAAAGTGAAATCCATATCTCTCCCCCCTTCATACATAATGATAGCACTTTTTCCATATAAAAACATATTTGTTTTTTGTGGCAAAAATGCGCATTTTCTTCCATTTAATTCCAGTTTTTCAAATAATTTTGCATTGATTGAAGAAAGATAAGAATGTATAATTATATCAATCCCAAAATGGAGGCAGGCTATGAAGAAAATATTCCACTATATAAACACGATGTACCGTCCGTCATTTATTGTTCTGACAATAGGGCTTACGATAATTTCAATAGCCCTCACTCTTCTTGCCGTATCGTTAAGAGCTGAAATGTTGGCAGGAGAAACCGACGTCATCTACCGATACCCCAAAATGATAGAGGAGGTAGTTTTAAGAGCTGCGATATTTCTCCCTCCCGTATTTCTTATAGACTTAAACGAGAGAAAAAAGAAAGCTGACTGAAAAGTCAGCTTTCTTTTTTCAAAATGCAGTCATCTTTTGCATAGCACATCCAACGTTATGCACAGTTTTTACCACCTTTTTGATCATTCTTCTACGGCGTGCTGCCTTGGTATTGGTGAGCATTCCACCAATTACGGAAACTACCATAACACCTGCAACTGCCGAAAGGATAAGCCCCATATTATTTCTCATAAGTCCTCCCCTTTTTTATTTGGTGTTACTATTTTTTCCATTTTGCGCGATTTTATTCACCGTTTTGAATTTTCATTTTACAAGCTATTGTGTTAAGAGCAGATAATTTTACTCTGCCCACCGTTCTGATTGAAACTCCGATAAGCTTCGCACAGATTTCAAGCGTATGCCCCTTAACATAATACTGATAAAGAAACATTCTCTCGCGTGCATCCTCAACGGAAAGAATCATCGCTCTTATCGAATACATCTGCGCATGGATGGTCGTCTCATCCAATTCATCGTCTTCACTAAAATGTCTTTTGTACGAGCGCGACGATCGCA
The DNA here is from genome assembly GCA_045643885.1 of Eubacteriales bacterium. GTDB lineage: Bacteria > Bacillota > Clostridia > Oscillospirales > CAG-272 > RGIG4608. The sequence goes on from JAZRFY010000010.1 coordinate 25,852, forward strand.
AAATACTGTTCATTCTTCTGTATTCACGCAAAAGCCTGTCAGCTTGTATGCGTGAGGTGTCACAGCTCTGTTCAATAAAACTACCTTCCATTAAAATCATCCTTTCTTTAATAAAATAAAAGCCGCTTATCAAGAACAATTGTTCGTTGTCGAGGTTTAGAAAAAGCTCCGTCACCAGAGCAAATCAAAAAATTCCTTCACCGAATTACACTCCAGATAATCAAGAAGCTCAGAGGGGATGAGCTCGCGAGCGCAATCAGGACAAAGATTTCTTCCGTTATATTCGTAATGACCGTCATTTTTATACACGTACGATTCACATAAATAGCATTCACCTGCTCTGTCACCCAAAGAGATCAGCCTTCCTTCAAACGACGGACAAGCCGACGGACAAGCGTATTGCTTGCAATAGTCGCAAATAATTATCACTCCTTTGCCATTTTGACTTGAAATTTAAATAAAAATGTTGTATAATAGTCGAGGTGTTAACCTCAAGGCAGGAGAGAAACAACGAACATTTGTTCTTGTTATGAATTATATACCATTCCTTCCCTTTTGTCAAGAGAGTTTTACAAATATTTTAATTTTTCAGAAAGGTGATGCCATATGCTTGCAATTACGGTCAACGACCTCGGCGTTTCGTTCGGAGCTAAGGACATATTCAAAAAAATAAGCTTTGCGCTTGAGGAAAACGATAAGCTTGGCATTATCGGCACTAACGGCTGCGGCAAGAGTACACTTTTCAAGGTCATCTTGGGTGAGCTTGAGCCAACAAACGGAAACGTTTTCATCGCAAAGAACAAAAGCGTCGGCATTCTTACACAGGACTGTGCCTTTGAGGTAAGTGACCTTGTTGGAAGAACTGCTCTTGAACAAATGTATGCTGCATTCCCCGAGCTTATCCACATGGAAGAAAAGCTTGCGACACTCGAGGAAAGAATGGCAAACGAGAAAAACGCGGAGGAGCACATTCGTTTGAGTGGTGAGTATCACGACCTCTATACACGTTTTTCGGAAAACGGCGGTCTTGACTACAAGAGTCGTTGTGCATCCATCCTTTTGAAAATGGGATTTGAGGAACGCTCCCTCTCACTTGACGTTTCCCTGCTCTCAGGAGGACAAAGAACCCGTCTTGCTCTTTCAAAGCAGCTTTGCCGTGAGCCGGACCTTCTCCTTCTCGACGAGCCGACAAACCACCTTGATATTGAAACCGTCCAGGTTCTTGAAAGTTATATAAAAAGCTATAAAAAGTGCGTTCTCATCATCTCGCACGACCGTTATTTCCTTGACCAGGTGACAAACAAGACACTCGCGATGGAATTCGGCGAGGCAAAGCTCTATAACGGAAACTATACTCAAAGCATGAAGCAAAGAGAGATTGACCGTGATATTGCCGAAAAGCACTATATAAATCAGCAGCGCGAAATAGCGCGTCAAGAGGCGTATATCGCACAGCAGCGCGCGTGGAATCGCGAAAGAAATATCGTGGCTGCCGAGAGCAGACAAAAGATGCTTGACAAAATGGTCAAGCTCGAACGACCAAAGGAAGCTCCAAAACCCGTAAAGATCCAATTCCGTCAGTCCATTCCAAGTGGAAACGAGGTTTTGAGAGTGAACGGTCTTGCAAAATCCTTTGGCGAAAAAAAGCTCTTTGAGGACGTTGATTTCCTAATCAAAAAGGGTGAAAGAGTCTTTCTCATCGGCAAAAACGGATGTGGAAAATCCACTCTTATGAAAATGCTCGTTGGTGAGATGGATGCTACCTCAGGATTTATCGAGGCAGGATATAACGTTGAGATCGGCTATTTCGATCAGCAAAATCAAAACCTCACCGACTCAAACACTGTCCTTGACGAGCTTTGGAATGCATATCCAGATATGCGCGAATTTGAAATAAGAAGCGCACTTGCAAGATTCAGATTCAATGCTGACGATTGCGAAAAGACGGTCTCCGTCCTTTCGGGTGGTGAAAGAGCAAGACTCACACTTGCAAAGCTCATTCTTTCCCCCATGAATCTCCTTCTTCTTGACGAGCCGACAAACCACCTTGACATTATGTCGCGCGAGGCACTCGAAAAAGCACTCGATGAATTTGGTGGAACGATACTCATCGTCAGTCACGACCGTTATCTTGTCAACAAGCTCGCAACGAGAGTTATCGAGATAGATAACGAGCAGACCACGGGTAAGTATTATATCGACTATCCCGTTTGGAGTGTTGGCAACGCGTTTGCGGAATATATGAACCATAAGGCAACCCATACTCTTGCCCCCGTTCAAATGGCTGAAGAGAAAACTGCCACTGCTCAAAAAGAAGATTTCATGGCTCGCAAAAAGCAGGCATCCGATGCCCGTCGCGAGCAAAAGCGTATAGAAAACCTCAAAAAAGAGCAAGAAAAGATTGAAAAAGAGCTCGAGCAAATCGAAATCGACCTCTTTGGTGAAGCTGCAACGGACTATAAAAAGGCCGCCGAGCTTACTGCCCGTCAATCCGAGCTTGAAGAAAGACTCCTTGAAATCTATGAGGAGCTTGAATAATGCTCTGTCATAATTCATAAACAAATAAAAAGCCCCCTAGTCCAAGCAAGAGACAAGGGGGCTGTTTTTTAATGCTTGACACAGCATATTATATGTGCTAATATATAAACAACTAAATATGTGACACCACGGATGTTAGTTTAACATCTGTTGCGGGTTACTCAAGACAACTGACAAAACTTGGGTAGCACGCCCCACTTTATTTGTGGTGAAACGTTAGTTTTGTGTGTCCGCAAGCCTTATACACCAATAAGGAAATGTCGCCTTTTTTGTATGTCTAACGCTTGCGGAAATTTCCGCAAGCGTTATTTTTGTGTCCTATTTAGATTTTATCACAAGGAGGTTATTTTTTGCCCCTTATGTAAATAAGCATCAACAACAAATACATAATCACAAAAGAAAGGAATGTGTAAAATATGTTTTCCAAAATCAAACTGTCGCTTAGCAAAATCAATTACAAAATGTATTTTGCACTGTTAGTTTTGGGGCTTGCACCAACAGTATATACCACCGTGCGTGTCTTCTTTCTCGGTCAATTACCGGGAGAATGGTCATTCTCCATCGCAGGTCAGCTTTCATGGGTGAATTTGCTCTATGAGATTTTAAACGAAGCAATCATTTTGCCGTTGTTTTATTTCATGGGCAAAGCAATGGATGACAAGCTAAAGTTTTTAAATTGTGTAAAAACAGGTATGATAATTTCCTTTGTTGCCTATGCCATTTTGTCCACAACGATTATCGCCTTCACAAACCCGTTACTTCATCTTATGGCAACTGACACAAGCATATTGGAAGCGTCTGCGTCCTATATTCGTATCGAAAGCGTTGCAAATATATTCTCTATACTTTCACAATTTGCCCTCGTTGCACTCGTTACTATTAACAAGAGCAAATACCTCTATGCTTTGACAGGTGCAAAGCTTGTAATGTGCATCATTTCCGACACCTTCCTTGTATCTGCATTGCATATATCGGCAAATCTTGGTATTAACGGAATTGGATATTCCAACATAATCGTTAATTTCGTTGTGCTTGGGTTGTCCATCGTCTTTCTTAAAAAGGAAGGAGTCGACCTTTTCAAAAAATCCAAGCTTAGCTTTGCTTGGGCAAAGAAATTTGCCAAGGTCGGAGGAATTTCAGGCATAGAATCTCTTGTTCGCAACGTTGCTTATATGGTAATGATAGCAAGAATGGTCAACGTTGTGGGTGAGCAAGGTACATATTGGGTTGCAAATAATTTTATATGGGGTTGGCTTCTTTTGCCCGTCATTCAGCTTGGTGAGCTGATAAAGCAAGAGATTGGAAGCAATAAAGAACGTATTCGTCAAAACACATTAGGATATTTCACTATTACCGCCATTATTTCAACGTCGTGGTTTATTAGCATTCCAATATGGAAGCCTTTTATGACTTACATACTGGGTTTTGATGACGTGGACAAGCTTTTCAGCCTTGTTATGATACTTGTTGGCTTCTATGTTTTATATGCAGTTCAAAATGTGTTTGATTCAACCTTTTACGGACTTGGAAAAACAAATTACATGCTTTTTGAATCCGTTATCACCAACACGATTTATTACGGAATCGCATTTGCTTTTTACACTCTTGGAATATGGACTCCCACTCTTATAGGTATTGCTCTGCTATTTGGAATAGGCAATGCATTCGACAGCATAGTATCACTGATTGCTTATACGTTCATGCTCAGAAAAGAGAAAATCAACATTACAAATATTGTATAAACAAAAAATCCTCGAAGCAATGCTTCGAGGATTTATATTTTTATTCAGCTGTGTAGTTATCGAAATAACCCTGGATCCAAACAATGGGAGTACCCTTATCACCTGAGCCGGATGTAAGGTCACAAAGTGAACCGATAAGGTCGGTGAGCTGACGGGGTGTTGTTCCCTCGCTTACCATCTTACCCACAAGGTTATCGTCCTTTTGTGTGATTCTTTCCTTGATAGCAGCCTTAAGAGCCTCGCCAGAAAGATCGGCAAAATCGTTATCAGCAAGATACTTAAGCTTAAGCTCGTTAGGTGTTCCCTCAAGACCGTTTGTATATGCAGGAGAAACTACGGGGTCTGCAAGCTCCCAAATCTTACCTACGGGATCCTTGAAAGCACCGTCACCGTAAACCATTACCTCAACGTGCTTGCCTGTTGCATCAAAGATTCTCTTCTGAATATCTTCAACAACTGTCTGGCAGTCTCTGGGGAAGAGCTTAACCTGCTCATCAGTTGCCTTGTTTGAACCAAGAAGGCCGTACTTTTCGTTATATCCGCTACCGTTTACGCTTGAAGAAAGAATATCGTCAAGTCCGTAAACAATCTCTGCACCTGCAGCCTTGAGAAGTCTCTTGCTTCTTGCTCTTGTGTGGATATCACAAGTAAGAACGTTCTTTGTATAAGGAAGAACTGCACGGGGATCGTTTGCAAAGATAATCTCGCAATCTGCACCCTCTGCACGAATGAGCTTTTCATAAAATTCAACGTAGTCAACGCCTGTGAAACGATGCTTTTCATAACCGAAAAGTTCTCTGTACTTTTCAAGTGTAAGCACGTCGCTATAGGGGTTAACACCCATTTCGTCAACCTTATCAAGTGAAACAAGGTGGTTACCAACCTCGTCAGAGGGGTATGAGAGCATCAAAACAATCTTCTTTGCTCCTCTTGCAATACCTGTAAGACAAACTGAAAAACGGTTACGGCTGAGGATGGGCAAAATAACTGCCATCGTTTCTCCGCCGAATTTTGCCTTGATATCGGTTGCGATATCGTTAACTGTGCAATAGTTACCCTGAGCGCGGGCAACGATAGCCTCAGTCATTGCGATAACGTCCTTATCTCTTATTTCTATATGCTCCTCTCTTGACGCATCAAGAATGCAAGAAGTCACGATTTCTGCAATATTATCACCGCTTCTGATGATGGGGGCTCTGACGCCACGTGAAACTGTACCAATTGTACGACTCATAATAATTCTCCTCTTATAGTCGGATTTAATAAAAAAAGTATATCACTATTTTTTTGTTTTGTAAAGTTATTTTGGACAAAAATTTTTGATTTTATGTAAAAAATTAAGGCTTTAAGGCATTGAATATGGCAACCATATCGTGAATAGGATTAGCCGCAGCAGGCCATTCAGCTCTTTCTGCCTTTGCTGTGACAAGCACGAATTTTTCACCGGTTGAATCATTTTCAATATATGAAACAAGGCAATATCCTGCCAGGTCCTCAAGTCCCGATTTTGCAGCAATCAATGTGTATCCGTTAATCACTGTTTCGGGAGTTACATAAAGATTATCAAGTGTTTTTGAAAGTGTACTGTGGAAATAGCTTATATCGTCATGAAGGTCATAATAATGTCTTATTCCGGAAAAAAACGACTTGGCATATTCGTTTTCCATAGCGTATGCCATTATCGCTGCCATATCGCGGCAGGTGGTTTGATTGCCCTCGGCATCCATACCGATAGCACCGCCGAAATGAGTGTTTTTGAGTCCTATCTGCTTTGCCTTTTCATTCATAAGTGAAGCAAACTCACTCATTGTAACGCCAAGATAGTCAAGAAGGCAGGTCACGGAATCGGAGCCTGAGCAATATGATATGCCGTAAAGCAAATCTCTTACAGTGTAGCTGGTTATTCCGTATTCGGTCTTTGCATAAGACATTCCCGCAGTTGATGAGCCACTTGGAATAGTCTTAAGTATCTTATCAGTCACGGTGTACTCGTCGTCAAGATTCTCAATGTAATCGAGCGCCGTAATGATAGTCATTACCTTTGTCATAGATGCGGGGTATATCTTTTCATCAGCATTTTTATGACCTATGGTCGACATATCGTCAACGCTGATAAGTATCGCATAATCCGAGCTCAATGCAAGAGAGCCAAGTCCTGTGCCACCCTTGTTTGCAACAAATTGCTTTTTGGTAGTGTTTGTTACGTAGGGATAAACCTTCTCGGGATCCTTTATGATCGGTCTGTTATTTGTCGATGCAGCAGTGAAAATTTCATTCCATGAGGGAAATGAAAAATCATTTGCAAACACGCAAAAGAACACGGTGGTTACTATCAAAAGAAGCAATATCGCGCCTATTACGGCAAGTGAGGACATGTGCTTATCGTCGATAAATGACGAGGTAACGTATCTGTTGCCTGCCCCACTGTTGGAACTTTGCATTCGTCCTCTGTTATAATCGTTATAATTCATTAAAAACAGTCTCCAAAATCAGTTATTCTTCATTTCATCAAGCTTTGCCTTGATTGCCTTCATATCCTCAAGCATCTCCTCTTTCTTGCGAGGATCTCTCAAAAGAAGTGCAGGATGGTAAACGGCTGTGATAAGGAAGCTACCCTTTTGCACCCACTGTCCGTGCTCCTTTGTGATTCTGTAATCCTTGTCGATAAGGCGCTGAGCAGAGATTCTGCCAAGACAAACTATCATTTTCGGCTTTATAAGACGCACCTGCTCGCGAAGGTAATCCATACAAGCATCCTCTTCCTCGGGCTTGGGATCGCGATTCTTAGGCGGGCGGCATTTCAAGATGTTTGCAATATAAACACTCTCGCGGGGGATGTCCACTGCAAACAAAAACTTATCAAGAAGCTGACCTGCTCTGCCAACGAAGGGGGTGCCGGAAAGGTCCTCCTTTTCTCCGGGAGCTTCTCCCACAAAAAGAATATCGGCATTTGTGTTTCCAACGCCGAAAACACAGTTTGTGCGAGTTTTGTGAAGCTCACATTTTTCACATGACGAGCATTCGTCGTATAATTCTTCCCAAGTTTTCATAAAAGTTACCTCCCAAAAAAGCATTTATAGATCAATGCCTTCAAAAGCGCAAATACAAGGTTATTATATCAAAAAAGCCTCGTTTTTTCAATAGAAATTGCAATATTTTTTAAGAAAATAAAAATCACCGTCAAAAGATGACGGTGATTCTTGATTTTTTGTTAATCAGATTTTAAACGCCTTGTCAACGGGAACTGAAAGAACCATTCCGTTTGCCTCGGTAAGCGCGCCGTGCTCGCGGTTTACGTCCTCCATAATCTTGACTGCCGTTTGTGTAGGAGCAAAAATGGTGATGATATCTCTTTCCTGATGAACGATGTTTTCACCAAGCTGCTCTGCTATGCCGTCGTCAACAAGTCTTGCACGCAAAACTGTTCCACCCATAGCACCTGCCTTTTTAGCTGTTTCCATAACTGCGTCGGTATGTCCTTGGTTGACAGAAACAAGAATAAGCTGATTCTTTTGTGTGCTCTTCACCTTCTTTTTACCTCCTTCTGAATCCGTTGTTTTTGAAGCTCTTGTAACAAGCTCCTGAGTGATACGGTTGATGGCCGAAAGTCTTATGCAAAGCATAAGTCCTCCGTACTGGAAGTTGCCACCGATACCACTTGTCATATTATAAATTGAGGAATTGATTATCTCCTCGGGCGCTAACGTAATGATTATATCCTTATCGTTAGTACCAAGACCGAAAATGTCCATCATCTCCGAGGGAGCAGTACCCGTGCCCGTAGTCTGAACGTGAAATCCCATGCCGTTTGCCTTGAGGGTTTCCATATATTTTTTTGCCTTGCCACGAGTGATGATGGAAAAGACAACCATTATACGTCCGTTCTCTGCCATCACGCCACCTCCTCGTAATAGATCATATCGTCATCAAGACTAAGTATCTCTTGCTTAGCCTGTGCAAGTCTCTTCTTGCGTTTGATTTCTCCTATAAGCCCAAGCACCTGGATAGCAATAAGAGGAGTCATCGCAATCATTGCCACGATGCCGAACGCGTCGGTGAGAATATTCCCTCCAAGTGCCTCGCAAGCGCCCTTGGCAAGAGGAAGCATAAACGTGGTCGCCATAGGACCTGATGCAACTCCGCCCGAGTCAAACGCGATACCCGTATAGATGGGGGGCACGAAGAAGGTTATAACAAGAGAAATGAGATATCCGACTATCAATATGGGCAAAATCGGAATGCCCGTTAAAACTCTGAGCATCGCAATAGCAACGGATATCGCAACACCTATTGAAAGTGCGCGACCGATTGCCTTTTGTGACACTGAGCCGTTTGTAATCTCTTCAACCTGCTTTTTAAGTGAATGCACAGCAGGCTCGGCGCTGACAACGAAGTATCCCATAAGAGCACCGATTGGAATAAGGATATATTTCGTTTCTCCTTGTGCTATACGGGCACCGATAAGGCTACCTGCAGGCATAAAGCCAACGTTAGCACCTGTGAGGAACAAAACAAGTCCTATATAAGTATAAATGAATCCGACAATCATTCGAATAAGCTGATGCCTTGTGAATCTCTTTGTGATTATCTGGAACACAACAAGAAGAACAACAAGTGGTGCTATCGCAACAAGCACCTCCTCGGCATATTTTGCGATACCTTCAATATTCTGCTCGGGTGAGCCGAAAATGAACACGCGAAATGCTTCCTTTGCTGTGTCGGGAATGATAATTTCGGCAGCAACATCCTCACCGCTTGAGTTGAAGAGTATGCCGAGAATCAAAACTGAAATAATGGGACCTATCGAGCAAAGTGCTATAAGACCGAAGGAATTTTCACGTGCGTTTTTTGCAGTACTCATCGATGCAATACCTGCGCCAAGAGCCATGATAAACGGAACTGTTATAGGTCCTGTGGTAACTCCACCCGAGTCAAATGCTGTGGGAATAAATCCGTCGGGCGTAAAGAATGCAAGAAGGACCACCACGCCGTAAAATACGAGCAGTAGTGTGTTAAGCTTAAATCCCTTTCTTGAACGAAGCATCGAAATAACGAGGAATATGCCAACTCCGGCAGCAACCGAAAGAATGAGGATGAGGTTGGGAATCGAAGGCACCTGCTCGGCAAGAACGGTCAGATCAGGCTCTGCCACAGTGATGATAACGCCAAGGAAAAAGCAAACTATCAAGGGTATAGCGATCTTTTTTGCCTTACCAAGTGTCGTACCTATGCCCTCACCGAGTGGCTCCATTGAAATTCCTGAGCCGATCGTGAAAAATCCCATACCGAGGATAAGAAGAAGTGTTCCGAAAAGGAACATAACAAGCACTCCGCTTTCCATCGGTGCAACGGTAACTGAAAGGATCAAAACTATAGCAAAAATGGGCAATACAGACTGTATTGCTTCTTTCAAAACCTTGATAAGATTATTCATAGCTTTCTCCTTTCGTTAAAAAAATTCTTACATATTAATTATATATCATATTTTATTAAAAGTCAATCGCATAAATCACCATTTGGGATATTTTTTGAAATAAAATTCATTATTTTTGCACAAAAAAGCAGGGTGGAGTATCCACCCTGCGAAAATATTTTGTTTTATGTATCTTCTTCGACGTAGTTGCTGAAATTTTCTTTTGCAGTGTCTTTTTGCACAAAGGCAAACAAGATCAAGAATATGATAACCAAAAGTGATATCAGATCAAAAACCAATTTACCGAAATCCCCTTGAGTGTCAATATCAAACACCTCTTCGGAATCCTCTATGAGAATCGATACGGTAATGCCCGTCTTTTCATTAAACTCGGTCAAAGCGCTGTCTATTTCGGCAGTATCGATTTCGATACTGCTGAGGTTTGTCACTTTAGCATTTTTGTTTGGAGTGACACCGAGGTCATAGATTGAGGTATAAGGATTGTTTGCTATACTCTCCACTATGTCCAAAATACCTTGAGAAAGCTTACCTTCATAGTGTCTGGGAACGCATCCGAATATATCCTTGTCAATATCATCCCTTAAATACCATTTGAACGCTTTATCCACCTCGTCCTTGTATTCAACGGCATATCGGTAATCGTTTTGCTCTTGATTTACAGTAAACACGATCAGCACACCTTGCAAATTCGTTTTTGAAAACGTTGCGTCATACTGTTCATCTGCATACTCGGCAAGAACCTCGTTGTCATATACGATGATTTCCTTTGTCATTTCATCATAATTGATAAAGAAACCAACAACGTCCAATATCAAAACAAGCAATGCCAAAACCAAAGGAACCATAATAAACTTTTTCACAATGAACCAAAGGCATCCGATTTGCTTGTCACCTTCGCTATCATTGTATCCCAAACGACGTCGATACCACGAAATTCCCTCACCGTAAACGGTTCTGTTTCTGTGAACTCTTTTTATCGTGTTTATCTCGTGCTTTTTCTCTTCACCAAACTGCCCCGCCTGAAGATGTCTGTCTCTTTTCTTGGACATCAGAATATCTCCTTACGCGTCAGACCCAAGTTCCTGTATTGGGATCGTATTTCCCCTGCCCTGCATCGGGATTGGTTTTGTCACTTTGTGAATTTGTTGCACCGGAGCTTCCACCCTTGGATTTGTTCTTTGTGATGCCGACAATGATAACGATGACTATAGCCGCGATAACGATACCCATCACCCACACAAATGAGCTTTCAGTAACACCGAAAATGTCCTCGCCGTCCTCAACGACAATGGCAATGTTGTATCCTGTGCTTTCTGCAAAATCAACAAGTGCCTTATTTACTGTGGCAGCATCGATTTGAAGAATATCACTGTGGTTATAGAGCTTTGAATAGCTCGAATCGAAATCCTCATCGGGCGCACCCGTAATAGCGGACACCTTGCTTGTCATTTTATCTAATATGTCCTTGAAATCCATTTCCAATGAATTTTCATAGTATTCGTTAATGGCACTCTCCACACAAGTGCTGAAATATGAGCCAAAAAGTGAGACTACCGAGGAATCCAAATCCCATCCACCGTAAGGAATGTATTCATATCTGTAATATCCGTCGTAAACAGTGAACACGATAAGAATGTTCTCTTCAAGATTTTCGGTTTCGGAAAACACTTCAAAGTACTGTGACTCGGCATACGCTTCAAACATTCCCTGATCGTAAACGATGTTGGAGTTTGAATCGACCGTAATGCTGCCACCTACAGGCATCATCCAGATCAAAGAAAAAATAACGATGAAGATTATAGCGCTTATTATCGCACCGCCTCCGCCAAAGAATCCTCCCGGACGATGAAAAAATCTTGGTCCAAAGAAGAAAGGTCTGTGAAAATGATGGTGGTGATGGTGATGTCCGTGATGCATCGGTCCGTGATGCATACCTCCTCCAAAGCTACCTCCGCGTCCGCCTCCAAAGCTTCCGCCTCCTCTTGAACCACCTCCAAAGCTGCCACCTCGGCCGCCTCCACCCATAGGTCCCGGCATAATATGTACCTCCTTTAAAAAGAATAATAATCTAAGTTTAGTATATTGTATCACATCTTGTCATGTGTTTCAATAACTTTTTTGTTTCTGTAAGCTTATTATACTCCGATTTTACAAAAAATAAAGGTATAATAGTGCAAAATATATGTACCTATTTTGTCAAAAAATGCAAATTATATTCAAAATAAGCTTATTTAGAAAATTATTTCAAAAAAATCTATAAATCTATTGACAAACAAAATAAGGTGTGATATAATGTCAAAGTCGAAAATATTGGGGTGTCGCCAAGCGGTAAGGCATCAGACTCTGACTCTGACATTACCGGGGTTCGAATCCCTGCACCCCAGCCAAAAAAAGAAATGCATCCTCGCAAGAGGGTGCATTTGTTTTTTGTTTGTGGGTATATAATGGGATTCGAACGCAGTGAGAAAACAACACAGTGTGTTGTTTTTGAACGGTGACCGAAGATTTTTGCGAAACATTTCATTAAAACAAATCCGAGATGTTGAGCAAAACTGTACACAATTCAACCGTTTTTTGTTTTATTATTGCATTTCCCTTCTGAATATGCTATAATATACCGTACATTTTAATTTATGGAGTAAATATGAAAAAATCAAAGCTCATTTTAACTCTCTTTCTTTGCTTTTTCAAGATAGGAGCCTTCACCTTCGGTGGTGGATATGCAATGCTCTCCCTTCTTGAAAACGAATTTGTGGAGAAAAAGGGTTGGCTCACAAAAGAAGAATTTCTTGATATGGTGGCAATCGCAGAATCCACTCCGGGTCCTATAGCAATAAACTCCGCAACCTTTATCGGATATAAAACTGCAGGAGTTGTTGGATCCGCCTTCGCAACTCTCGGCGTGGTTCTCCCATCCTTCATCATTATCTATATCATATCACTTTTCCTTAACCAGTTCCTTGAAATCAAATTGGTTCAAAGCGCGTTTAAAGGAATTCAGGCGTGCGTTGTATACCTCATCGGTTCAACGGGCATAAAGCTCTTTAAGCAAATGGAGAAAAAGCCCCTCCCCATAATCATTATGGGCACGGTGCTTGTTTGCATGGTGACTCTTTCACTCCTTGCAATCAAGTTTTCTTCAATCATATACATCCTTTTGGCAGGTACTATAGGCGTTATCTCGTTCTATAGTGCAAAGCGCGATGGAAAGGAGGAGAACAAATAATGGGCATCCTTCTTAAACTCTTTCTCACCTTCTTTGAGATAGGCGCGCTCACCTTTGGAGGTGGATATGCGATGATCCCGTTCGTTAAGGAGCAGGTGCTTCTCAACAATTGGCTCACTGAAGAGGGACTTTTAAACATGATCGCAGTTTCTGAGTCAACTCCGGGGCCTATCGCAGTAAATATGGCTACCTTCGTCGGCTCTACCGTAGCTGAAGCCAACGGACTTTCAAGAGTACTTGGCTCTGCTATTGCAACGCTTGGTGTCGTGCTCCCATCATTCATTATTATTTTGATAATCTCTTCCGTTCTTAAGAACTTTCTTAAGTACAAGGGAGTCAAGGCATTCCTCTCAGGTGTTCGTCCTTGTGTTGTATCACTCATTCTCGGAACGGCAATCACTCTTTTCTTAAGCGTTCTTTTGGGGCTTGGAAACGGTGATTTCTCACTCGATTTTGACCTCAAGGGCATCATAATATTCGCACTCGTTATAGGAGCTTCGACAATCTATAAAAAAATCAAGGGCAAAAAGCCCTCTCCCATCATTATGATCGTTATCTCCGCGTGCCTTGGAATGATATTCTATTCCCTTCCGTTTTAATTAAAAAGATACCCCGTAGGACTTACCTACGGGGTTGTTTTTTAGTCTTTGAGAAGGAGATTGTTTGATTCGTAAACGAATTCCTCAACCTTTTTGAGGAGCAATGTTTCGTGAACGTAATCGTGAACTGTTTCAGCTGTATATTTTTCAATAAGCTCTGCAGCGGTCAAGCCCTCAGCTGCAGCTGTCTGATTAAGGTACTCATCATATTCTTCCTGTGTGTACTGAATATTCTCACAAACGAGGATTGCATACAATACAAGCTCTTCCTTAACTGTATTTTCAACGTACTCCTTGATTTGATCAACGGATGTAAATTCGATTCCGAGCATGGATCCATATCCGGTTGCAAGGAACTGATCCAATGTCATACCGAGCATTTCTGCATAATAGATTGCATCTGCTGTGTAGTAGTTATAGAAATAATCGTATTCCTGCTTAGGAATTTCGATGAATGTTGAATTCTTGGAAATTTCACTCAAAATAAGAGCTGTGTTGTGGCTCTTCAAGTTGCTTTCGTAGTAGTCTCTTGCATATTCCTCAAATTCCTTTGCAGTGTTATATGCACCACCTGTGTTGGTCTTTACCCACTCGTCAGTAAGCTCAGCCTCAACGATATAGTTGATTTTGATTCTGAATTCTGCTTCCTTACCTGCAAGCTCCTCTGTATAGTTTTCAGGGAATGTAACGAAGATGCTGAATTCCTTGCCTGCCTTAGCACCAAGAACACCCTCAGCAAATCCGGGGATGAAGGTTGTGCCGTCAGTAAGGATGAACTGATCGCCCATAATGTACGCATCAACGTTTGAAGCGGAACCACCCTCGAATGCAACTGCATCGATAAGACCTGTGTAGTTAAAGTTGAATATCTTGCCTTCCTTTACAGAGCCTGTCTCATTCTTGGTAAATGCCTTGTTCTGGTAAAGCATATAATAGATTTCCTGGTCGATAAGGTCCTGAGAAACCTCAATGTCGTCAACCTTTACGTCGAGTCCCTTGTACTGACCAAGAGTGACATACTGAGTAACGTCGACCTCAAAAAGATCCATGGGCTCATATGTTACGGGATCACTTGAGCCGGAGGGCGCCTGTGTTGTCGTGGTAGTTGTTGCAAATATCTTATTAGAAATATCGTTTTCTGTGAACAAAATAAAGCCTGTTGCCAAAACGATAAGACCTAACGCAAATGCCAAAACTGTGATTACGGTCGATTTTTTCATAAATAGTTCTCCATACATTAATAATATTAATAGAAATTTAATTCTTTGAAATAAAAAAAGGAACTCTTCATCTAAAACTGAATAAGTCCCTTTATTTATGGAAATTCCACTTATCATGTGGCTAAGATGCTTAAATTAAGCTTCTTCTTTGATAACTTCCTTGCCATTGTAAGAACGGCATTTCTTGCAAACTCTGTGAGAGAGCACGAATTCTCCGCACTTGGGGCACTTTACGATGCCGGGAAGGCTAAGCTTCCAGTTGTTTGAACGTCTCTTATCTCTACGAGCTTTGGATACTTTTCTCTTCGGTACTGCCATTGTCCTACACCTCCTTATAGTGTGATACACAATTTATCTATGATATTATACTACATCTTTTTTCATTTGTCAAGTAATTTTTTTAAAACTGCGAGTCTTGGATCAATTTCTTTTGTCACACAGCCACAATCTCCGTCCTTTTTGTGCTTTCCACACTTGGGACAAAGACCTAAACAATCTTCTGAGCAGAGCAATTTTCTTGGAAAATCGAGCATAAGCTCTTCCTTCACTGCATCGTCAAGCTCGAGCTGACCGTCACAAAGAACGATATATTCGTCAACGCTCTCTTCAAGTCTTTCTTCGCTTACCATGCCTTCAGTAACAACTGTTCTTTCAAAGTCGAGTGAAAATTCGCCTTTAACCTCATCAAGACAACGTGCACACTGGCCGACGTAAGGGAGAACCGCCTTAAGCTTTAAGCGCATATATCCTGCAGAGTTGGTAATCTTGCCACAAACACGAGCACCGTCAGTAAAGGTAACGTCTTCAATTATTTCAGGCGTGAGAACGAAATCTATATCGATAGAGTTAATCTCACCGCGAAGCATTGGTTTAAGATCAATGATCACCTTGCAAATCTCCTTTTAATTACTATTAAATGAATAACGGAAATTATTATAAACTAAAACTTCCTTATTGTCAAGCAATTTGCATTAAACTTTTATAAATTCTTTATTAATTTTTATCTTGCCACAGGCATTTTCGTCATCAGTGATGATCTCACCGATTGAATCGGCGCAAACGTAACCGCTATATACGTTCTTTACCGACATGATTTCACCGATGATGTCAGCCTCGACCTCACTTCTTTCGAAGGAAAGATCGCAATCTGTCATCTTGCAGTTAATGAGCTTAAGTCCCTTGCAATAGCAAAGTGGCTGAGTGCCGATTATAGTGCAATTTTCAAAGGTAATATTCTCGGAATACCAAGCAAGATATTCACCCTTTACGATGCTGTTTCTGACCACAACGTTCTTTGCGTGCCAAAAAGCATCCTTTGTGTCAAAATTGCAATCCTCAAAAACTGAATTTTCTATGTACTGGAATGAATATTTGCCCTTAAGACTTGAATTTTTCATATCAAGTCCCGTAGCATAAAGCATAAAATATTCACCCTCGAATGAGCTATTATCGATTTTTATATCGTGCGAGAACCAACCGAATTCAACGCTCTTCACGTCACAAGAATCGATTTTTATATTTTTGCACTCGCGAAGTGCCTTGATTCCGTGAAGCTTTGATGCCTTGATATCGATATCCTCACTGTACCAGAGCGCTGCTCTGCAAAGCTCGGTCATCTCGCTGTTATTAATTTTTACTCCATAGTCGTGCCAAAGGGGATAACGCAAATTAAAGAATACGCCCTCGCATTCTATACGCTTGCCTTCTTTGAGAGCGCTTTCTCCGTCCTCTTCACCGTCAAAAGAGCAGTTTATTATTCTTGCTCCGTCAACGGCATAAAGCGCACGCTCCTCTCCAAAGCGCTCGTTTTCGTATATCTTCATACGATACCTCCGTTAAAATCTTTGTATAAAAATATAATAACATATAAATTGTCTTTTTTCAACACTTATTTTATTGACAAGGACAAGCTTTTATAGTATTATTAAAATGAAGAAATATGCTCACACAAGGTTGGTGAAATAATGAAGATTAATAAGGATCTTAAGGGATGGCTATATCTTTTGCCCGCATTTACTTTTATCGCGGTGTTTATGATATATCCCCTTATCGACGTTTTTATATATTCGTTTGAAGAGGGCTTTAACTTTGCCTTGGGCACATCGTTTGGAGTAGGCACGTATAACTATCAGTACGTTTTGCGCGATCCCTATTTCATTCAGGCTCTTAAAAACACATTCATACTTGTTGCAATAACCGTACCTGCTTCAACGGTCATCGCACTCGTTATCTCAGTAGGTCTTTCCTCTATCAAATGGCTCAGAAAGGCTTATCAGACAATATTCTTCCTTCCCTACGTTACAAACACACTGGCAGTAGGTCTTGTGTTTATGATACTTTTCAAGCAGACACCCTATAGCGACGGTCTTGTAAATTCACTCATTACGGCTCTTGGCGGAACAGCCATCGACTTTATCGACGGTGCTTATTGGGCAAAGATGCTCGTTTTGTGTCTTTACACCATTTGGATAGTTATGCCATTTAAGATTCTCATTTTCACAAGTGCCTTGGCGTCGGTTGATAAAACTCTTTATCAGGCTGCCGCAATCGACGGCACTCCTCAAGACAGAATCTTTTGGAAGATAACCCTCCCCATGATCTCCCCCACCATCTCATACCTTGTTATCACTGGATTTATCGGTGCGTTCAAGGCATACAGTGACGCAGTTGCTCTTTTTGGAACAAAGCTCAATACTGCCGAAATGAACACCATCGTTGGATATATTTACGATATGCTCTACGGAGACGGAGGAGGATATCCCTCCTTTGCATCTGCAGCTGCAATAATTCTCTTTAGCATCGTGCTTACAATCACTTGCATTAACCTCATAGTGAGCAAAAAGCACGTCCATTACGGAAAGTGAGGTGCTTTACATGAACGATTATAAAGAGATCAAAAAAGAAGCCAAAGCTCTTGGCATAATAAAAAAAATCGGAATATATTTCGGTCTTTCCATTTGGGCAATAGCCGTTTTGTTCCCGTTTTATTGGATGATTCAGAATTCACTCAAGAGCTTTTCGGAATACAGCTCCGAAAAAACCCCTTCCTTCTTCCCATCAGTAATTACATTTTCAAACTACGTTTCGGCATTTACCGACGTGCCCCTTGCACAGTATCTTTTAAACACACTTATATTTACTGTGGTGACCACGTTGATAATGCTCGTTGTCATCGTCTTGGCGGCGTTTGCCTTTGCAAGACTTGAATTCAAGGGCAAGAATCTCGCATTCACGCTCTTCTTGTCACTTATGATGATTCCGAATGAGCTTGTGATAATCACAAACTACGTAACCGTGACCGAGCTTGATATGAGAAACACATTTTTCGGTCTTATATTGCCCTCGGTAACCTCTATATTCTATCTTTATCTTCTTAAAGAAAACTTTGCTCAGATTCCCGACGAATTGTATCTTGCATCCAAGGTGGACGGCTCAAGTGATTTCAACTTCCTTATGAAGATAATGGTGCCCATCGCAAGTCCCACGATCGTAACTATCCTTATACTCAAGGTGATCGAGTGCTGGAACTCTTACGTTTGGCCAAGGCTTATTACCGACGATGAAACGAAATTCCTTGTTTCAAACGGTATCCAGGCAATAAGAGAAAGTGGATTCGGACGCGAAAACATTCCCGCTATGATGGCGGCAGTAACAGTTATCTCCCTTCCCCTTATCATCCTCTTCCTCATTTTTAAGGATAGGATCATGGAAGGTGTTTCGAGAGGAGGTACAAAGGGATGATAAAAATCGCAAAAAGACTCAGCTCCCTTGCATTGATTCTTGCAATGCTTTTGGCTATCATATCACTTGCATCCTGCCACGGCGGCACCTACATCCCACCCACCGCAGAGGTGCCTGAAGGTCTTGATGAAAGCAAGACCTATGAAATCACCTTCTGGGCAAAGAACGAAAACAATGCCACTCAGCGTCAGGTTTATGCCGACGCAGTTGCGGCATTTGAAGCCATTTACCCCAACATCAAGGTAACGCTTCGAAACTTTACCGACTACGGTGAAATTTATAACAACGTAATTACAAACCTCAGTACAAACACGACTCCCAACGTTTGCATAACCTATCCCGACCATATAGCAACCTATATGCAGGGTGAAAACGTGGTCGTTCCCTTGGACTCCTTCATCTCGGATGAAAAATACGGTCTTGGAGGCAGTGAGGTAAAATTTGATTCTCCCACAAAGGACGAGATAATCTCCAAGTTTTTGGAGGAAGGTCAGATCGGTGGCGTTCAATACGCACTCCCCTTTATGAGATCCACCGAGGCTTGCTACGTAAACAAGGATCTCGTTGAGTCGCTCGGCTTTGACTTGCCTGAGGTTCTCACCTGGAATTTCGTATGGGAGGTAAGTGAATACGCCTTGTCACTTGGCAAGGATGCAAACGGCAACTACGTCGCCAACGGTCAGTCCACCCTCATTCCCATCATCTATAAGTCAACCGACAATATGATGATATCAATGCTCAAGCAGCTTGATGCTCCATATTCCACGGACGGTGGAAGAATCGAGATATTCAACAGTACAACAAAAAGCATTTTGCTTGAAATATCCAAGCACACAAAGAGCAAGGCATTCTCAACCTTCAAGGTATCAAGCTATCCCGGTAACTTCTTGAATGCAGGTCAATGCATCTTTGCTATTGACTCCACTGCAGGCGCTACCTGGATGGGCTGCGATGCCCCTCTTATCGACATCGCTGACGATCAGCTTGTTAGGTTTGAAACTGCAGTATTGCCCATTCCTCAGTATGATGACGAAAATCCTCAGATGATCTCTCAAGGTCCTTCCCTTTGCATCTTTAATAAGGAGGATAGCGGTGAGGTTCTTGCATCCTGGCTCTTTGCTCAGTTCCTTCTCACCAACGAGGTACAGATCGCTTATTCACAGACCGAAGGATACGTTCCTGTAACCTCAAAGGCCCAGGAATCTGAAGAATATCAGGATTACCTCTCCCGTGCAGGTGAAGACAACGAGCTTTATTACAACGTGAAGATAAATGCATCAAAGCTCCTTATCGAAAACGTTGACAATAGCTTTACAACTCCCGTTTTCAACGGCTCAACCTCCCTTCGAAACGCAGCAGGAGAGCTTGTTGAAGAGGTGGTAAAGTGGACAAAACGAAATAAGGTCATCGATGAAGCTTTTATTGAAGATCTTTTTGATAGCGTAACCTCTCTCTATAAGCTCGACCAAATATCAGGAGGGCTTTCAAAAACCGATCTTGGCGACCTTCCAACCGAATCCACTCTTCTTATCGTCTCTCTTATTGTAGTTTGGTTGGGTATTGCTTCCTATTTTGCTATAAACTCCCTCAAAAAGAGAAAAAAGCAATAAAATTGTTGACATTTGATAAAAATGGTGTATAATTATAATGTTAAATTTCATTATTAAAGGAGAAACAAAAAAATGAAAAAGATTATTTGTTTGCTTGTTCTTGCTTGTCTTGCAATCACTATGGTTGCTTGCCAGGATCCCGTAGATCCCACACCTGAAAAATCCAATGCTATGACTTGGTCCGAATATATCGCAGCTGAGCTTGATAGCGAGGTTGTTATCGAAGCTTACGTTCAGGCTAAGCAGGCTTGGTGGTTCAACTCTGAAAAGAACACAGGTCTTGGTACATTCTACCTTCAGGATGAAAACGGTGGCTATTTCTTGTACGAAATGCCTTGCACTGAAGAAGAATACAACTCTCTTACAGTTGGAACAAAGATCCGCGTAACAGGCTACAAGGCTGAATGGGCAGGCGAGGTTGAAATCATCGACGCTACATTCGAGATTCTTGAAGGCAACTACGTTGCAGAACCTGTGGTTGTTACTTCTCTTCTTGGTACAGATGAGCTTATAAACTACCAGAACATGCTCGTTAAGCTCGAGGGTGTTACAGTTGTAAGCATCAGCTACAAGAACGACCAGGTTGGTAACGATATCTACGTTAAAGTTAGCTACAACGGCGCTGAATACGATTTCTGTGTTGAAAGCTACCTTACAGGTCCTGAAACAGAGGTTTATCATACAGTTGGCACACTCGTGGCAGGCAACGTTATCGACGTTACAGGCTTTGCTTACTGGTACAACGGTATCAACACTCACATCACAGGCGTTACTGTAAAATAATTTATTAAATACATCAAAACCGCGAGAAGCTCTCGCGGTTTTTTTTGTTTTTCTTTAAATCAACTATAAAATAATAATGTATTGACAAGTGGAAAGTAATGTGCTATAATCCTTAATTGCAAAGAAAATGAAGGGAGAAAAATATGATCCTTGCTATTGATATTGGAAATACAAGCATTGCCCTTGGTGGATTTGATCTTGATGAGCTTAAGTTTGTTGTTCGTCTTTCAACTGACATCACAAAGACCGAGGATGAATATGCAAGTAAGATAATGAATATTTTGAGCCTTCACGGTGTTTCAAAGAAGAACGTTGACGGTGCGATAATATCATCAGTCGTTCCCCCTCTCAACGCCGTTATGAAGAATGCTGTAAAGCTTGCTTACGGAGTTGAAGCACTTATGGTTTCACCCGGAATCAAGACGGGCATCGGAATTCTTTGCGATTCCCCCTCAAGCGTTGGAGCTGACCTTATCTGCTCTTGTGTGGCAGCAAACACTCTCTATTCAGCTCCTGCCCTTATAATCGATATCGGTACTGCAACAAAGATGATCGTTACCAACAAAAACGGTGCTTTTATCGGAGTTTCAATCATCCCCGGTGTTATGATGGGACTTAAGGCGCTTTCAAACGGAACGGCTCAGCTCCCACAGGTCAGCCTTGAAGCACCTGCTGCAGTTATCGGCAAAAACACTGTTGACTGCATGAAGAGTGGCGTTATCTTTGGTCACGCGAGTATGATGGACGGAATGATAGACCGAATCAATCTTGAGGTTGGTGAAAATCTTCCCGTTATCGTAACAGGAGGCTATGCCTCAGTAATTGCCCCCCATTGCAATCACGAAATGCATATAGATGAGCATCTCGTTTTAAAGGGACTCAATATTATCTACAATAAAAACAAATAAAAACTAAATATTTATTTTGTTTAATGCTCGATAAGAGTAAGTATATAAATTTTAGCGTTGTATCGCGAAAGCGAACGACAGCAAGGAGTAATTTATGATAAAAACAAAAAACAAAAGAATGTCAACCGAGACCTTGGTGCTTGCCTCGTTGATGACTGCCCTTGTGGTAGTATTTCAATGCTTGGCTACCTACACAGCATTTTTCGGCCCCTTCTCTACTGCTATTGGACTTATCCCGATAGTTATAGGTGCGGCTATGTGTGGTCCTTACGTAGGAGCATGGCTTGGATTTGTATTCGCTATGGTCGTTATGCTCACAGGTGGCGCAAATCTCTTTTTTGCTTTTAACGTTCCCGGAACACTTATCACAGTTTTGGCAAAGGGTATTGCCTGTGGATTTGTTTCAGGACTTGTTTATAAGCTTTTAAAGAACGTCAACAAGACAGCTGCCGCAATAGCTGCAGCAATGCTTTGCCCCATCGTTAACACGAGCGTATTCCTTATCGGATCTGCAATCTTTTTTATCCCCTATGCCAATGATATTGGCGCGTTGCTTGGAATGACCGAAGCAGGCTTTGCACTCTTTGTTGCTCTTGCATTCGGAAACTTTTTGTTCGAGCTTGGCATGAATGCGGTGCTTTCACCCGTCATCGTCCGAGTGATCGATATGAGAAAAAAGAAATAAAAATAAAGCCCACAAGATAAGCTTGTGGGCTTGTTTGTTTGATTGAACACTTGCAAATTGCATTTTTTTGTGATATAATATTTCAGAAAGGTAGGTGGGAAGAGTGGACATCATCACAAGTGCTGATTTTACAAAGAAAATAAAAGCTTGCGCAGACGGATATTATCTATTCTACGGTGAGGAGGACTATCTCAAATCCCACGCCGTTAAATCTCTTAAAGAGGCTATGGGGATAGATGAATCACTTGAGATATTCAACTACGTCACACTCGACGTGCTTGACTATAGCGCCGACAAGCTTATCGACATTCTTTCAATGCCACCTATGATGGCAGAGAAAAAGCTCGTTGTTGTAACGGGACTTAACATAAAGAAAATGTCGGGCAAGGCAAATCTTTCGGAATTTAACGACCTTATCGACGCGTTAAATCACTTGAATGAATTCGACTATAACGTTTTGGTGCTTTCAATCCCCGGTGGGAACATCACCGAGGAGATGCCTAAAAAAGCTCCTACCGGTGCCCTCAAAACGCTTTCAGATATTCTTCAGCCCGTCAAATTTGAAGCTCCCACACCTCAAAAGCTTGCTCTTTGGGCAATGCGCCACTTCGAGCATCACAATATAAAGGCAAGTGCACAGGATTGCTCCCTTCTCGTTGACTTTTGTGGAACAAATATGTTCACCCTCACAGGTGAAATCGAAAAGCTTGCACTCTACGCAAGAGCCAAAGGGCGCGACACTCTTTTAAGAGAGGATATTCCCACCGTCTGCACCGAGGAGATGGAATACGGAGCATTTGAATTTTCAAATGCGATACTCGACGGAAGAAAGGGAGAGGCGCTCTCCATCCTTTCCGTTATGAAATTCAAGCAGATAGATCCCTTGTTCATCATGGGCGAGCTTTCGGGCATCTTTTCAGATTTGCTCAAGATAAAGATCCTTCTTTCTGCAGGAAAGAACAATCAACAAATATCGACCGAAACCGGCATCAACGTTCACAAGGTCGGAATTTATGCAACGAGTGCCCGCAGAATGGAGCTTGATAGGCTTCGCACTATAGTTTCTATGGCTACTGAGGTCGACCTCGCAATGAAATACCGATACGATTCGGGATATCTCCATCTTGAAAAGCTCATTTGCTCACTATAATATAAGAAAAAGACCGTCAAACGACGGTCTTTTTTTATCTCAAATAAACGTATTCGTTTAAAAATTCCATGACCTTGCTCATAGGAATCGCACATCCGTGGTGATTAGAGTCGAATCCCGCAAAATTGATGCCGACAAGCTTGCCCGAAGAATCAAGCAACGCTCCACCACTTGAGCCCCTGTCTATCAGGGCACTGTGAATAACAACGTCAAAAAGCACGTCAGCAAGGGTTTCATCATCTTCCTCAGAATTTATCACCTTATAAGCAAGTGCATTTCCGTACGTAATGGCATTCTTTTGACCTAAAGGAGTGCCGATGGAAACCACGTATTCCCCGATGGCTACGTCTTCACCATACTCAATCGGTTCAATATAAGGAGCATCCTCCTCAGACTCATATTTAAAGCACAAAAGAACAAGATCGTATGAAGGATCAACCGCCTCTACACCGTTGACGTTTTTGTAGATGGATGCCTCGTATCTGTTTCCCCAGGCATCACAAACAGTAAAGCTCTGCTTTGAAAATCCACTCTGCTTATAGACAACGTGATAATTTGTAAGCACATAGCAATATCCACTTGAAATGTTTATAACAACACCCGATCCTTGGGAGGTCGCAGATGAGGTTTCTACAAGTCCTCCTGCCATGGTGTTGTAGCATTTATTTTCAACGGACACTATGCTCTTCATCGTTTGGGTGGTGATCATATTAGTAAGATTTACTGCATCCAAAACGAATTTAGCATAAAAATTCATATCAGCAACGATAATCGTTGAAAAATCATATTCATATGCAAGATTCGAATCTGTGCACCAACCAACAAATATCTGATTTTCCTTTTCAGGACTTTTAGGCTGTGATATCACTTGTCCCAAAAGTGCCGTTTGAGTGGCATAAAGCTCACCGTCAACGAAGAAATTTATATTACATAATTTTATTTCATCGGGCAAAAAAGAGCATCCACAAACAAATGATGCAAAAATAACAAGAACAAGCACCATTGATATAACTCTTTTCATAATATCACTCCTTTCAACTCTATTTTATCATCCAAAACCAAATTAATGATAAATAATTTGTAAATATTCTTATTCCTTTAATGAAGTCAAAATTGCAGTAAGCTCCTCAATATTTTCTGCAGTATTGATTCTATTTCTGAGCTCGGCAGCGCCTCTGATTCCGGTCATATACCAACCAAGATGCTTTCTGCTCTCGGCAATGCCTGCGCGCTCTCCCTTGTACTCTATCATAAGTCCCAAGTGCCAAAGAGCCGTATCTATGGTTTCATTTATTGAAATGGCGCGTTCCTCTCTGTTTTCAAGAAGACTAACCACGTTTTCAAATATCCACGGATTTCCAAGAGAGCCTCGACCTATCATAACTCCGTCGCATCCTGTTTCCTTTATCATTTTGAGTGCATCGGATGGCTTGAAGATATCACCGTTTCCGATAACGGGAATGGAAACTGCCTCCTTAACTCTTGCTATCTGAGTCCAATCAGCACTCGGAGCATATTGCTGCTCCCTCGTTCTTCCGTGCACACATATCAAGGATGCACCTGCATTTTCAAGTCTTTTTGCCATTTCAACGGCATTTATGGAGTTTGCATCCCAGCCTGTTCTTATCTTAACGGTAACTGGGACGTCAACGGCATCCACAACTGCCCTTACTATCTTCTCTGCCAACTCGGGATTTTTAAGCAATGCCGAGCCCTCTCCGTTGGAAACGACCTTGTGAACAGGGCAACCCATATTGATGTCGATGGCACTGGGGGTGTGCAAGCTCGTTGTTCCTCTATAGGAATTATTTGCTATCATCCTTGCAGCCTCAGCCATAAATTCAGGCTCACTACCAAAGATCTGTACTGCCATGGGAAGCTCACCCTCACCAATTGCTGCCAAGGGAGCAGTTTTTGATGGGGATGCGTTAAGACTCTTCTTTATCTTTTGCTCATAGCAAAGAGCCTTGGCACAAACCATCTCTGAAACGAGATATTCCGCACCGTATTTTTTGCAAACCGTACGAAAGGCGTGATCGGTTACTCCTGCCATAGGTGCAAGCATTATTCCGTGCTTTAATTCTATATCCTTAAATTTCATGCAGATCACTCCTTTCATAAATATCCTTATAATTTTACCACAACTTGTGCCTTCCGTCAACTTATATTTTCTCTTTTTCCATCATATAATTTAGCAAAATATCACTTAAGGAGAAAAACGGTGGAAAACAAAAAGCATCGTGGTCTTAGCACGGACGAGGTCGCAAGGTCTAAAGAAAAATACGGAACCAACCGAATGACGAAAAAGAATAGCAAATCCTTTCTATCCTCGTTTATTTCAAATCTCGGAGATCCCGTAATTCGCGTACTGATAATCTCACTTATTGTAAATATAGTATTCACGTTCAAAAATATCGATTGGTTTGAAACGGGTGGAATCGCCATAGCCATCGTGCTTGCCACCACCATATCCACAGTATCAGAGCGTTCCTCAAAAGCTGCTTTTGAAAAGCTTAACAAGAGCGCTATGTCCTATGCCAAGGTCAGAAGAAACGGCACTGTCGAAGACATTCCGTCCGATGAGATCGTAACCTTTGACGTTGTCCTTCTTCGTGCAGGTGATAAGGTGTGTGCCGACGGCTATCTTATCAGTGGTTCCCTCTCCCTTGATCAAAGTGCTTTGACGGGTGAAAGCAAGGAAATTGCAAAAATCCCCCCAAAAAGCGAAAAGGACGTCGATCTTTCTCCAAGCTCCCCTCACTCCTGCCTTTGTGGAAGTCTTGTTTCCTCGGGTGAGGGTGAGATGCTCGTTTTACGCATAGGAGACAAGTCCTTTCTTGGAGGAGTTGTTGGTGAACTTCAGGAGCAAACGCGTGAAAGTCCACTTAAAATCAGACTTTCAAAGCTTGCCAAGCAAATAAGTATACTTGGCTACGGAGCAGCTGCGCTGATAACTCTTTTAAGCCTCTTCTCCTCCGTCGTTATCCAAAGTGATTTTGTATACGAGGTCATCCTGTCAAAGCTGACAGATCCTTTATATCTTGCAAAAGAGATTTTGCACTCCATCACTCTCGGCTTGACTGTGGTCATCATGGCGGTTCCTGAGGGACTTCCCATGATGATAGCCGTTGTGCTTTCCTCAAACGTCAAAAGAATGCTTTCGGACAACGTTCTTGTCAGAAAGCAAACGGGCATTGAGGCCGCAGGTAGTATGAATATTCTTTTCACCGACAAAACGGGCACGCTCACTAAAGGAAAAATGAGTGTTGAGGGTTTTATCCTCGCTGACGGCTCAGTAATAAACGGGATCTACGAGCTTAAAAAAAGCCACCCTCGGATATACGAGGCATTTTGCGAAAATGCCCTCTATAACTCATCAGCCATTCTTTCAAAGAAGAAAATTGTCGGTGGTAACTCCACGGAACGCGCCTTGATTGACTCCGTTAAAACCAAAATAACACCCGATTATTCGGGTGTTTCAAGCAAGCTCCCCTTCGATAGCAACACAAAATATTCCTTTGCCACTTACAAGGGAAACGATTATATAAAGGGCGCGCCCGATACAGTTCTTGTAAACGCAACTTCCGATTCGTTTGACCGTCTTTTAGTCGAATGTGCAATTGCCGAAGCACAGTCCAAGGGAAATCGCGTTATCGCGATGACCAAAAACAAGGATTTTATTTGTGCTCCCATCATAGCAGATCCCATAAGACGAGAAGCGAGGGCATCGGTCGAGTCCTTAAGGCGGGCAGGCATAAAGACCGTGATGATCACCGGTGACGGAATCCTCACTGCACAAAGCATTGCCGAAAAAACGGGGATCATCTATAAAGGACACGATATTTGCCTTTCTCATAATGAGCTTGAGATGATGAGTGATGAAGAGGTTGCAAAAATTCTTCCCCACCTTTCCCTTCTTTCACGAGCCCTGCCAAGTGACAAAAGCCGTCTTGTGAGAATAGCACAAGGACTTGATATGGTGGTTGGAATGACCGGTGACGGCATCAACGATGCCCCCGCCCTCAAGCTTTCCGACGTTGGCTTTGCCATGGGTGACGGAGCCGAGGTTGCCAAGGACGCGGGGGATATCGTAATCCTTGACAACAATCTTGCATCCATCGTAAAAGCCGTTTTGTACGGAAGAAACATTTTCAAAAGCATAAGAAAATTTCTCGTTTTTCAGCTCACAATGAATTTTTCGTCTGCTCTTGTGTGTATGATAGGCCCACTTTTAGGATTTGACACGCCCATCACAGTTTCTCAAATGCTTTGGGTAAATATGATAATGGATACTCTCGGTGGCCTTGCCTTTGCAGGAGAAGCCGCACACAAACGAATCATGCGAGAAAAGCCAAAGCGTCGCGACGAGCCTATATTGAACGGATATATGGTGCACCAGATACTTTTGTCGGGTAGCTTTTCGGTTCTTATTTCAATGCTCTTTTTAAAAGCACCTATATTTTTTGAGCATTTCAGGAAAAGTGAAGACGACCTCATTTTGCTTTCTGCATTTTTTGGACTTTTCATCTTTCTTGGAGTGATGCAATGCATCAATTCCCGAACGGACCGACTCAACATCCTTGCAGGTCTTGATAAAAATCCAACCTTTGTGCTTATTATGGCGCTCATATCACTGATACAAATTTCATTCATCTATTTTGGCGGTGAAATATTGCGTGCCACTCCCCTGTTAAAAAGTGAATTGCTTTTCACTTTCGGATGTGCGTCACTTGCCATCCCTGCAGAGCTTATAAGAAAAATGCTCTGGCGATTTTCGGGGCATACCGAGGGATTTTAAAACAAAAAAGCACCCCCAAGGGGTGCTTTTTATATAAATTATTCTTCGTCAAACTTAGCTTCTGTAATAACGGGCTGCCATCTTACTCCACCAAGGCTCAAGATATATGCATAAAGCATCAAGCCAAACCACTGGAAGAAGAATGCAAATGAGCTGAATGCCAGAAGTACTCTCTGAGCAAAGATTGCGGGCATGCAAACAAAATACAAAACTGCCTGTGCAGCCTGTCCAAGGCCTTCTCTCTGCTCTTTCAACCAAATCTGAAGGTAGTCAGCAGGTGCTGCAATTCCCTTAAAGAAGAACCAAGTAAGCCAGTATGCAAGTCTTGCGAAAAAGAAAGAGATGCGATAAGGAAGGAAGATGAGCATAAGAATGATTCTAATCACAATGTTAATACTACGATATTTCTCAGTAGCAGCCTTATCAAATTCCTTTTTCAAATTCTTAGATAGTTTCAAATAATCCATAATATACCTCCTTGGATATTTTGATATAGCAATTTTAACACAATATTCACACTTTGTCAATGCTATTTTAGTAATATTGTGTAATTTCGGGGTGAAACAGAGGCTTTTTTGACGAATTTACTGTAATCTTATGAAAATTTGTAATAAAATACCAATGAAAAAAAGACACGCGACGTCCTTTCGACAAATTTGCGAACCGGATTCTGCGCGACCCTGTCGCACAGAGCCGAGTCCGATGAGGGTGAGTGTCGACAAAACAAAAAGAGCACCCACTTGGGTGCCACCCGGAAGGCTCGCTTTGCGAGCTAAATTCGTCGAGGAGTTCCCGTGCGAGCACGGAACGTCCTTTCGACAAATTTGCGAACCGGATTCTGCGCATAAATGCGCAGAGCCGTGTCCGATGAGGGTGAGTGTCGACAAAACAAAAAGAGCACCCACTTGGGTGCCACCCGGAAGGCTCGCTTTGCGAGCTAAATTCGTCGAGGAGTTCCCGTGCGAGCACGGAAAGTCGGAGGCCAAGCGGGCTTAGGAAGACA